>CAXSIB010000373.1:0-3687 GCA_964237095.1 uncultured Actinomycetales bacterium | reverse complement strand
ACGGGGTGGTGCCCCGGACGACCGTCGGCGCGGGCACGGGCGAGGGGGCGGTGGCCCCGGCGCCGGCGGTGGCGAGGAACGGGAGCCCGAGTGCGGTGGCGGCGACGGCGGCCGCGGCGACGACCCGCCGCGTGGTGGTGGACCGGGTGATGGTGGTTCGGGTGGTGGTGGTGCGCGCCCGCCGGGACGGCGGGAGGTGGGACTCTGGCACAGTCGTCTCCTGGGGTGGGTCCTCACGGGATGGATCCCTGCAGCGGCAGGGAAGCCCGAGAAGATCTACTCCTCAGGCCGGCGGGGCGGAAGTCCCCCTCGCGGCGACGGTGATCCGGTCCGCGATCTCGGTTCCGACGCGCGCGACGTCGACCGATGTGGTGACGCGGGCCGGTCCCCCGGCCCGCGCGGTGTGCACGGTCACGGCCTCGCGGTCGCCCGTGCCGACGGTGACGTCCCCCGGCGCGGACAGGGCGAAGAGCTCGGGGCGCAGCAGGGCCATGACGTCGACCGGGTCGTGCGGGGTGGCCCAGCCCTCGCCCCAGAACGTCAGCCACTGCCGGATCTGCTGGTGCAGCTGGTCGCCGAGCTCCCCGGCGGCGGCGATCCGCTCGACCAGGTCGGGTGCGAGGGTGACCGTCGTCGTGACGTCCAGGCCCGTCACGGTCACGGGGATGTCGGAGGCGAAGACCTCCCGCGCGGCCACCACGTCGCAGCGGATGTTGTGCTCCGCCTCGACGGGCGGCCCGCCGGGGCGGGCGAACGAGCCGCCCATGACCCAGAGCCGGCGCACGTGGTGCGCGAACGCCGGATCATGACGCAGGGCCAGGGCGATGTCCGTCATCGGCGCGATCGAGATGACGTCGACCTCGCCGGGGCGCGCCGCGCAGGTCGCGGCGAGGAACTCCGGCGCGGACAGGTCGTCGCGCACGTCCTCGGCGTCGAGACCGTCCATCGTGCTGCCCTCGTGCCCGGCCCACCAGACCTCCCGCCCCGACAGGGGTTCCCGGGCCCCGGGGACGACGGTGAGGTCCCGGCCGGCGAGGCGCCCGAGGCGGCGGGCCATCCGCGCGCGGAGCAGGGTGTCGCCGTAGGCGGTGGTCACCCCGAGCAGGTCGACCTCGGGCGAGCCGAGCAGCACGGCCAGGGCGAGGGCGTCGTCGACGTCGGAGCCGATGTCGGTGTCGAGCAGCACGGTGGGCACGGCGGTCAGCCCCGGAACGGCAGCGGCGCGACGCCGGGGACGTCCACCGCGACGGTGAAGACCGCGCCGGCGGCCGCCTCGACGTCGTCCCCGCGGTTCTCGCGGCTCGTCGTGATGTAGAGGGTGCGCAGGTCGTCCCCGCCGAGGGTCGCGGCGGTGATCCCGGCGACGCCGACCTCGACGAGGGCGTCCCGGCGGCCGTCCGCCGTCGCGTGCACGACGGTGCCGCCGGCGTTCATCGCGACCCAGATGCCGTCGGCGGCGTCGACGCAGAGCCCATCGGGCTTGCCGCCGGACCCGTCGAAGGTGAGGAACGGCCGCCGGTTCGTCAGACCCGCCGCGAGGTCGTAGTCGAAGAGGTCCACGCGCAGCGTCGGGGTGTCGATGTAGTAGGCGTGGGTGCCGTCGGCGGTGAACCCGAGCCCGTTGGAGATCGTCACCGGGCCGAAGCCGGGATGCACGCTGCGGTCGGGGTCGAGGCGGTAGACGGCGCCGGCGTCCGGGCGGGCGTCGTAGGCCATGGACCCGAGCCAGAAGCGGCCGTCGGGGTCGGCGTTGCCCTCGTTCATCCGCACCGACGGGTCGTCGAACACCTGGGGCAGCCGCTCGAGCGCGCCGAGGGAGGCCGGGTTCGCCGGGTCCCCCGCGGCCAGGGCGAAGCCGCGCTCGACGCCCACGATCGCGGCCCCCGGGGTGGTGCCCCCGCTGCGGGGCCGGACCACCGCGGCGATCTCCCCGACGTGCTCGCGGAGCAGGGTCCCGGCCGGGTCGAGGGTGAGGACGTCCCCGGCGAGCATGTCCACGAAGCGCAGGCCCACCGCCCCGCCGAACCACACGGGTCCCTCGCCGTGGAAGCACACCGGGTCGGTCAGCTGCGTCGCCGTCGTCATGCGGCCACCCTGTCCGACGCGCTCGGCCGCCGCCAATCAGCCGTCCCGCCGCCGCTCGGCTCGGGTCAGCGCCGGCGGGCGCGGAACACCCAGGCGCGGAGCAGGACGAAGCGCAGCACGGTCGCGGCGAGGTTGGCGGCGACGAGGACTCCGAGCTCGAGGACGCGGCCGGGGCGGGCGTCCAGGGTGTGCAGCAGGGCCAGCGAGCCGCTGGTGAGGCCGAGGGCCAGGCCGAACACGACGAGCCCCTGCAGCTGCGCGCGGCCGGCGGCCTGCGACCCGCGGACGCCGAACGTCAGCCGCCGGTTCAGCGCGGTGTTGGCGACCGCGGTCACCAGCAGGGCCAGGAGGTTCGCGCCCTGGGCGCCGAGTCCGCCGCGCCAGAGGGCGAACAGGAGCAGGTAGGCGACCGTGCTCGCGGCGCCGATCAGCCCGAAGCGCACGAGCTGGGGGACGAGGCCGCGCGGGACGCCCGGGGTGCTCGCCGACGGGATCCGACCCCGGCCGAGGGTCCGGGCGACGCGGACGATCCCGCGCAGGTCGGCGACCGCGGTCGCGACGAGGTCGACGCGGGAGTCCGGGTCGTCGACCCAGTCCACCGGGACCTCGTGGATGCGCAGGCCGCTGCGCTCGGCGAGCACCAGCAGCTCGGTGTCGAAGAACCACCCCTGGTCCTGGACCCGCGGCAGCAGTGTCCGGGCGGCGTCGGCGCGCACGGCCTTGAACCCGCACTGGGCGTCGGAGAACCCCGCCCGCAGCGACACCCGCAGCAGGAGGTTGTAGGAGCGGGAGATCAGCTCCCGCTTGGGCCCGCGGACCACCCGCGACCCGCGGGAGAGGCGGGATCCGATCGCGAGGTCGGAGTGGCCCGACAGCAGCGGCGCGACCAGCGGCAGCAGCGCCGCCAGGTCGGTCGACAGGTCGACGTCGGTGTAGGCGAGCACGGCCGCGTCGCTCGCCGACCACACCGCGTGCAGCGCCCGGCCCCGGCCCTTGGCCGGCAGGTGCACGGCGACCACCCCGGGGTGGGCGTCGGCGAGGGCGCACGCCTGCTCCCAGGTGCCGTCGGTGCTGGCGTTGTCGGCGATCGTGATGCGGACCGCGAACGGCAGCCCGGCCACGTGCGCGTGCAGCCGCTCGACGCTGGCGGGCAGGTCGGTGACCTCGTTGTACACGGGGACGACCAGGTCGACGGCCGGGCGCACGAGGTCCCGCGGAGCGTGCCGGCGGTCGATCTCGTCGCCGGGGCGGACGACCCGGGTGAGGGTCGGCGCGGCGGGGACCTCGACCGGGTCGACGGGCCCGGCGGCGGAGGTGGCGGCGACCGACATGGGACCACCGTGGCCCGCCGGGCTCGGCGCCGGCTGGAGCCGACCTGGCAGAACGCTGTGAGCGATCCTCACAGGGAGTTCCCAGGCTACGGTCAGAAGGACGGCAGGTCGGCATCCGCACACTGCTCTCACCCAGCAAACGGAGGCCGTTCCATGACCAGTTCTGCGATGACGCCGGCGAGCCGGCAGGACGCACCCGCGCCCGCCGCTCCCCTGTACCTGGCGTCGACGACCCCGCCGTCCGGGTACCCGGCGGCCCGCCCGTCGACGG
>CAXSIB010000372.1:0-3690 GCA_964237095.1 uncultured Actinomycetales bacterium | reverse complement strand
AGTCCCCGTGTCCCGTCGTCCCTCCACCCGCACCGGCGCGGTCGCCGCCCTCGCCGCCGTCGCTCTGCTCAGTGCCGCCTGCGGGTCGTCCTCCTCGTCGTCGGCCAGCCCCTCGGCGAGCGCCCCGGCGGCGTCGGCCCCGAGTGCGGTGTCCAGCGCGGTGTCCGGTGCCACGTCGAGCCCGGCCACGTCGGCGGCCATGTCGGGCGCGGCGGTCTCCGGGACGATCACGGTCTTCGCCGCGGCGTCGCTCACCAAGGCGTTCACCACGCTCGGGACGCAGTTCCAGACGGCCCACCCGGGGACGACCGTGACGTTCAGCTTCGACGCGAGCTCGGCCCTGGCGCAGCAGATCCTCAGCGGCGCCCCGGCGGACGTGTTCGCGTCGGCGAGTGCCAAGAACATGACCCAGGTGACCGCGGGCGGCGCCGCGGCGGACGCGAAGACGTTCGCTGACAACGTCGCCGAGATCGCCGTCGCCCCGTCGAGCGTGAGCAAGGTGAGGAGCATCGCGGACCTCGGCAAGGCGGGGGTGAAGGTCGCGCTGTGCCAGCCCCAGGTGCCGTGCGGGGCGCTGGCGCAGAAGGTGCTGGCCTCCGCGGAGGTGACGGTCAAGCCGGTCACCCAGGGCCTCGACGTCAAGAGCACCCTCGCCTACGTGACGAGCGGCGAGGTCGACGCGGCCGTCGTCTACGTGACCGACGTCCTCGCGGCCGGCGCCACGGTCAAGGGCGTGATGATCCCGGCGGCGGACAACGCGAGCACCGCCTACCCGATCGCGACCCTCAAGGACAGCAGGAACCCGGCGACGGCGGCGGCGTTCGAGGCCCTGGTGCTGTCCCCGGCCGGGCAGGCCGTGCTCGCCGCGGCCGGCTTCCGGAAGCCGTGAGCCGCCGCGACCGGGTCGCGCGCGGAGACTGACCGCATGGGGCGGGGACGGTCGGCGCGCGCCGGGCTGCCGCTCCTGCTCGGCGCCCCGGCCGCGCTCGCGGTGGCGTTCCTGCTGCTCCCGCTGGTCGGCCTGCTGGCGCGGGCGCCGTGGCGGGCGCTGCCGCGCCTGCTCGCCGACCCGTCGGTCCGCCAGGCCCTGCGGCTGTCGCTGGAGTGCGCGTCGCTGGCGACGCTGCTCTCGCTGCTGCTGGGGATCCCGCTGGCGTGGGTGCTGGCGCGGCTGCGGTTCCCCGGCCGTCGGGTCGTCCGGGCGCTGGTCACCCTCCCGCTGGTGCTGCCCCCCGTCGTGGGCGGGGTCGCGCTGCTGTTCGCCTTCGGCCGCCGCGGGCTGCTCGGCCCGGCCCTCGGCGCGCTCGGGATCTCGGTGCCCTTCACCACCGCCGGGGTGGTGCTGGCCGAGGCGTTCGTCGCCATGCCGTTCCTCGTGGTCACCGTGGAAGGGGCGCTCGCGTCCTCCGACCTGCGCTTCGAGCAGGCCGCGGCGACCCTCGGGGCGAGCGCCTGGACCACCTTCCGGCGGGTCACGCTGCCGCTGGTCGCGCCGTCCGTCGCCGCCGGCGCGGTGCTGTGCTTCGCCCGCGCGCTCGGGGAGTTCGGGGCGACGATCACCTTCGCCGGCAACCTGCCCGGCACCACCCAGACCATGCCGCTCGCGGTGTACATCGCCCTCGAGACCGACCCCGACGCGGCGGTCGCGCTCGCCCTCGTCCTGCTCGCGATCAGCATCACGATCCTGCTGCTGCTGCGGGAACGCTGGCTGCGGCCGGGCCCCGGCACGTGACCGTACGGCCGGCGGTCGGGGACGCCCCCGGTGGGACGGGCCTGTCGGCGGACGTGCGGGTCGAGCGGGGCACCTTCGTCCTCGACGCCCGCGTCGACGCCGCCGCCGGCGAGGTGCTCGCCGTGCTCGGGCCGAACGGGGCCGGCAAGAGCACGCTGCTCCGGGTCCTGGCGGGCCTGGTGCCCCTCGACGCCGGCCGGGTCACCCTCGACGGCGAGGTCCTCGACGAGCCGGACCAGCGCGTCCGGCGGCCCCCGCAGGAGCGGCACGTCGGCGTCGTCTTCCAGGACTACCGGCTGTTCCCGCACCTGTCGGCCCGGGAGAACGTCGCGTTCGGGCTGCGCAGCACCGGCACCCCCCGGGCGGCGGCGCGCCGGGCGGCCGACGGCTGGCTCGACCGGCTCGGGGTGGCCGACCTGGCGGCCCGGCGGCCCGCCGAGATGTCCGGCGGTCAGGCCCAGCGGGTCGCGCTCGCGCGGGCGCTGTGCCCCGGGCCGCGGCTGCTGCTGCTCGACGAGCCCCTGGCCGCCCTCGACGTCGGCACCCGCTCCGAGGTCCGCGGCCAGCTGCGCCAGGAGCTCGCGTCCTTCGCGGGGCCGACCCTGCTGGTGACCCACGACCCGCTGGAGGCGATGGCCCTCGCCGACCGGCTCCTCGTCCTGGAGAGCGGCCGCGTCGTGCAGCAGGGCTCGGCGGCCGACGTCGCGCGCCGCCCGGCCACCCCGTACGTCGCGCGCCTCGTCGGGCTGAACCTGTTCCGGGGCGTCGCGGCGGCCGGGGTCGTCGCCCTCGACGGCGGCGGCCGGCTGGTGACCGGGGACCGCGGGCTCGACGGTCCGGTGCTCGCCGTCGTGCGCCCCAGCTCGGTCCTGCTGCACACCGAGGAGCCGGGCCGGTCGAGTGCGCGCAACGTCTGGCGCGGCCGGCTGACGGCGCTGGAGTCCCTCGGGGACCGGGTCCGGGCGACCGTGACCGGGCCGCCGGCCGTCCTGGCCGACGTCACCACCCAGGCCGTGGCGGAGCTGCGCCTGGCGGCCGGCGACGAGGTCTGGGTGAGCCTCAAGGCGACCGACGTCGACACCCACCCCGAACCCCGCTGAACGGTGGCTCACGCACTTCGGCGCCGCGCGGCCAGGATGGGTCCGGTGAGCAGCACAGGAGCGGCCCGGGCCTTCGTCGCCACCCACCACCGCGCGGTGCTGGTGACGCGGCGCCACGACGGGGAGGTGCAGACGTCACCGGTCGCGGCCGGGGTCGACGCCGCCGGCCGGGTGGTGATCTCGACCCCGTCGCGGACCGCGAAGGCGCACAACCTGCGCCGCGACCCGCGGGCGAGCCTCTGCGTCGTCCCGGACGAGTGGTTCGGGCCGTGGCTGCACGTCGACGCCGACACCGAGGTCGTCGCGATGCCGGCTGCCCTGCCCCTGCTGGAGGACTACTACCGGTCCATCTCCGGTGAGCACCCAGACTGGGACGAGTACCGGCGGGTGGTGGTCGAGGAGGACCGGGTGCTCCTGCGGCTCACCCTCCGCCACGCGGCGGGGCCGGCCGCGTGACGCGGGAGCCGACGATCCTGGCCACGTCCGGCGGCATGACGCACGACCACCCGCGCCTCTCCCTCGCGTTCGCCCCGCTCATCCGGTACGCCCTCGACCTGTCCGGGGCGACCGGCACCCCGCGGTTCTGCCACGTGGGCACGGCGTCGGGGGACTCCCAGCACCGGGCCGCGCTGGTCGACGAGGCCGGCCGGGACGCCGGGGTGGAGGTCAGCCACCTGCACCTGTTCCCGATGCCCAACCAGGCCGACGCGCTCGGGCACCTGCTCGCGCAGGACGTCGTGTGGGTCAACGGCGGCAGCGTCGCCAACCTGCTCGCGGTGTGGCGGGTGCACGGCCTCGACGACGTGTTCCGCCAGGTGTGGGAGGCCGGGGTCGTGCTCGGCGGGGTGTCGGCCGGCT
>CAXSIB010000371.1:0-3696 GCA_964237095.1 uncultured Actinomycetales bacterium | reverse complement strand
TGCCGAACGGGTCGGGGACGAGCGACCGGGTCCACGGGCCGCCGTCGGGGCGGCCGGCGAGGCCGTCGGGCAGCGTCCCGGACGGCGCGGCGGGCGCGAGCGGGTCGGCGAGCTGGAGGTTGAGGTGGACCGGGCCGCCCCGGGCGGCGGCGAGGGCCCGGGAGACGAGCGACCGCCAGGCGGCGTTGTCGGCCGCGGCCGTCGGGCCGGGGTGGGCGTCGGTCGCGGTGGCGGTGGGTGGGGGCAGGTCGACGGCGAGGCGGACGGCCGAGCCGAAGATGGCGACCTGGTCGATGGTCTGGTTGGCCCCGGTGCCCCGCAGGTGCGCCGGGCGGTCCGCGGTGAGCGCGACGACGCCGACCCCGGACTCGCCGGCCTCGACCAGCGCCGGGTGCAGGTTCGCCACGGCGGTCCCGGACGTGCAGCAGACCGGGACCGGCACGCCCGAACCGAGGGACAGCCCGAGCGCGAGGAAGCCCGCGGTCCGCTCGTCGACCCGCACGTGCAGCCGGAGCCGCCCGTCGCGGTCCGCGGCCCACAGCGCGTAGGACAGCGGCGCGTTGCGCGAGCCCGGGCACAGCACGGCCTCCCTGACCCCGCTTCGCACGAGCTCGTCGACGAGCACCTCCGCGAGCGCCTGCGCGGGCGTGGGCGGTGGTGGCGGTGGCGGCGTGGGTGGCGGTGATGGTGCGGCAGCGGCCGTCACCGGGTCGACGACGGGGGTGACGTCCGCGGCGGGCGGACTGGGCGGGGCACCGGCCCAGTGTGGGCTGCCGATCCCGGGCGCCGCGGATCAGGCGCGGAAGCCACCGGCCAACGCCGATCGCCGTGGTCCCGGTCCGGTCGGTGGGCCCCGTCAGGGTCGTGGTGTCCCGTACTCCACCGGGACGCCGTACCGGTGCGAGGTCGACCCGGTCGCGGCGGCGAGTGGACGTCCGATCACACCCGAGGGGGCGAGGCAGGTGGAGCAGTCCACGGACGAGCCGGACGAGGCGGAGGCCCGGGTCCTGACGCGGCCGGCGGCCGCCTCGATGCCGGCGTGGCACCGCGAGCTGCTCGGCTCGGTCGTGGGGACCAGGAGGGCTGGGGCGCCCGCGTGATCGACCGGCTGTCGGCCGGCCTGAAGGACCGCTTCCCGGAGGCGACCGGCTGGTCGCCGCGCGACCTCGACCACGTGCGAGCGTTCGCCGACGCGTGGCCGGCAGCCGCAGTTCTGCAACGCGGCGTTGCACAACTGCCCTGCCACGACCACACCGCCGTGATGACCGAGCTCCGGGACGCGGACCAGCGCCGGACCGCGCAGCGCGGGCGGACTCTCGACGGGAGCGTCGCTCCCGAGCCGCGGTCAGGGACCGAACTCGCTGACGTAGATGGCGTTGTCGAAGCCCCGGACGTAGACGTCGAGCAGCGGCCCGGCGGCCGCGAGCGCGGACGCGGACCGGGTCAGTCCGTTGCCGGGGATCTCGTGCCACTCGCCCCAGCCGACATCGGAGAACCCCTTGATGAAGATGTGGGCGTTCGTGCCCTCGACGACCACGTACAACGCGTTGCGGTAGACGACCGAGCCCGGGGCGGAGAGGGTCGCACCCCGACCGGGCAGCACGGCCCACCCACCCCAGGCCCCGTCGGCCAGCCGGTTGCGGTAGATCCCGTCGTCCGTGCCACGGACGAAGACGTACAGCCGGTGCTCGAAGACGACGGGGTTCGGGGCCGACGAGGTCGCGCCCGCACCGGGCAGCTCCCCCCACCCGCTCCAGTGCCCGTTGGGCAGCCGGCGGTTGCGGTAGACGCCGTTGTCCGTGCCCCGGGCGAAGACGAACAGCTTGCTGTCGTAGACGACCGCCCCCGGCGCCGACAGCGTCGCGCCACGGCCCGGCACCGCCCCCCAGCCGCTCCAGGACCCGTTGGACAGGCGGTTGCGGTAGATGCCGTTGTCCTCACCACGGATGAAGACGTACAGCCTGTGCTGGTGGACGACCGCGGTCGGCGCGGACGGGGTCAGACCCCCGCCCGGGATGTGGACCCAGCCGCCCCAGATGCCGTCGGAGCGCACGTTGGACCAGATCGTGTCGTCCAGGCCCCGGACGATCAGCCACCGATCGCCGCGGTAGCTGACGACCGCGGGACTGTCCGGGGTGAACCCGCGACCGGGCACCAACGACCAGCCCGACCACCCCGCGGTCGCCGGCCGGACCACCGGCGAGGACGGGCTCGCCGCCGAGGCCGTGCCGACCCCGAGCGCCGCCACCAGCGGGGCCGCCGCCGCCAGGGCCAGGAAGCTGCGGCGCACGTGCGGGCCGCCTGCCGCCGCGATGCCGTCGGTGACCTGACCCGCCATGGGTGCTCCTCACGAGGGGGAGCGGTGGTGGACACGTGCTCCCGAGCCGACACCGTTCCGCCGGCCGCCGGACCACGGCGTCGCGTCGATGCGTGGGCACAGGAGATCACGGACGTCTCCGCTCCGCCCCATCACGGTCCGGATCTCGACCGGCGGGGACGTGGAGGCCGGCATGGACGGTGATCTCTCGCCCTGCTTGGAGGTGTGGTCACCGAGTGCAGTGCTCTCCAGCTCGCCGGGAGCCCCGACCCGGCCGATCACCGACGAGGGGGTGGGCGCTCAGTCCGCCCGGCGGCCGGCGCGGCGCTGGCGGACCGCCTCGTACAGGGCGACGGTGCCGGCGTTGGCGGCGTTGAGGGAGCTGGCGCTGCTGCCGCTGCCGGGGCCCCCGATCGGGATCCGGACGACCGCCGTGCACGCCGCCCGCCAGGCCACGCTCATCCCCCGGGCCTCGTTGCCGACGACGAGCACGGTCGGCCCGGTCAGGTCGACGTCGGCGATGTCGTCCCCGCCGCCCTCGTCGGTGCCGACCACCGCGACCCCGGGCGGGACCATCTCCAGCGCCTCGTCCGGGCCGGCGACCGTCGCGAGGTCGACCGCGAACACCGACCCGGTCGACGCCCGGACGACACGGGGGTCCCACGGGTCCACCGCATGGCCGCCGACGAACACCGCGTGCGCGCCGAACGCGTCCGCGGACCGGATGAGGCTGCCGAGGTTGCCCGGCGCCGACGGCCGGTCCACCACCAGCACCAGCAGGTCCTCCCGTGCCTCGACGAGCCCGACCGGATCGGGGATCCGGGCCACCGCGACCAGCTCGGGCACGGTCCCGGCGCTCGACCCCGCGCCGCCGCCGGGGGCGCCACCGCCACCACCGCCGGCCCCGCCGCCACCACCCGTCCCGGCCGCCGCGCCCGCGGACTCGTCACGCTCGCCGAGCTCGGCGAGGAGGTCGTCGGCCATCTCCAGCGTCCCGACGCCGTCGGAGGACACCCGGGCGAGGGTGTCCGACGCCCACCGGGACAGGGAGCCGCCGCGGTAGAGGAGTCGTTCCAGCGGCCAGCCGCGGTCGACGGCGACCGTGATCGGCCGGACCCCCTGGACGAGGAACAGCCCCTCGCGGTGGCGCTTCTGCCGGTTCTCCAGGAGCGACTCCAGCTGTTGGAACGCGGCGTTGCGGCTGGTGATGCGGCCGCGCGGCGGCAGGGCACTCATGGGCCCAGTCTCGCGGTCCCCGCCGGGCCACCCGGTCGGGCCCGGCCACTCGACGGAGCCGGGCCGTCACGGGCCGCCGCCAGCGCCCGCACCCGCTCGAGGCGGTCCCACAGCGCGGCGGCGGCGTCGGGGTCCGCGGCCGC
>CAXSIB010000370.1:0-3703 GCA_964237095.1 uncultured Actinomycetales bacterium | reverse complement strand
GTGACCGCCACGGCCCCACCGCCGCCGGCCGGGCCGGCCGGCCTGGTGCCGACCCCGCTGCTCCCCGCCTCTGCGTCGACCCGCGGGGAGCTGGCGGCGTTCCTCGCCGCGCACAGCCCGCGGGCGTCCGCGGACCCCGAGAGCGACACCGGCGCCCGCTGGTGGGCCGTCCGCGGGGCCGGCGGCGAGCTGCTCGCCACGGTGGCGGTGGAGACCCTGCCGTCCGGTGCGGTGCACCTGCGGGCGCTCGCGGTCGCCGGGCCGGCGCGCGGCCGGGGCCTGGGTGCGGTGCTCACCACGGCCGTCGTCCGCGACGCCCTCGCGGCGGGCGCACCCGTCGTCACCCTCGGGATGTACGCCGACAACGCCCCCGCCCGGCGGCTCTACCGCCGCCTCGGGTTCCGCGACACCCACCACTGGCGCTCCGGGCGGCTGCCCCCGCCCGCCGCATCCGCCGGGACCCCCGCCCGGGTCTAGCGTGAGCCCGGCTCCCGCGGCCCCCGGCCCCGGCCGGTTCCCCCGCCCCGGCCGGCCCTGTCGCTCCCCTCGAACCGGAGGTGCCCGTGAGCCAGCACCCGTCGCGGCCGCCGTTCAGCCCGCTGGACCTCGTGCGCCGCAAGCCGGTCGCCGAGCACCCCGCGCCCGGGCTGCGGCCGGACCCGGTCGTCGGCTGGGGGGTGTACGTCGACGGCAAGCGGGTCGACGTCGACGGGCCCGGGACGGCCGCGGCCTCCGACGGCCCGGGCGGGGACCCCGGCCCGGGGATCGAGGGACTGGCCCGGCTGCGGGCCGCCGCGCGCGAGCGCGACGGCTTCGTGTGGCTCGGCCTGTTCGAGCCGAGCGAGGGGGAGCTGAGCCAGGTGGGCCGGGTGTTCGGGCTGCACCCGCTGGCCGTGGAGGACGCCGCGCACCCGCTGACGCTGCCGGCGTCGCGGGCCGTGGCCCGCCAGCGGCCCAAGCTCGAGCGCTACGGCGAGGACCTCTTCCTCGTCCTGAAGACGTGCGTGTACGTCGAGCACGAGGAGCTCACCGACACCGCGGAGATCATCGACTCCGGCGACGTGATGGTCTTCTGCGGCCGGGACTACGTCATCACGGTCCGGCACGGCCGGCACCTGCCGATGAAGCTGCTGCGCGCCCAGCTCGAGGAGACCCCGGAGTACCTGGCGCTGGGTCCCGCGGTCGTGATGCACGCGCTCGCCGACCACGTCGTGGACGTGTACCTGACCGTCGCGGAGGAGGTGCAGACCGACCTCGACGAGCTCGAGTCCGGGGTGTTCTCCGCCCGCGGCGCCGGTCAGGTCGAGAACGCCTACCACCTCAAGCGGGAGCTGCTCGAGCTGCGCAATGCGGTGTCCCCACTGGCCGCTCCGCTGCGCACACTGGTGGAGGCCGAGCTGCCCGCGGTCCCGGCGCAGATCCGGCTGTACTTCCGCGACGTCCTGGACCACCTGGAGCGCGTGCGCGACCAGGTCGCCGGTCTCGACGAGCTGCTGTCCTCGATCACCCAGGCGTGCGTCGCCCGGGTCGGGGCGGTGCAGAACGAGGACATGCGCAAGATCTCGGCCTGGGTGGCGATCGCGGCGGTGCCGACCATGATCGCCGGCATCTACGGGATGAACTTCCAGCACATGCCCGAGCTGGCGTGGAGCTTCGGCTACCCGCTGGTGATCGCGGTCATGCTGGCCGTCTGCACGACCCTGTTCGTGCTGTTCAAGCGGAATCGGTGGCTGTGAGCCCATCGTCGCGGGCCGTCCGGGACCGGGCGGCCGCGCGGTGGCGCCCCGCGGCGGGGCGGGCCGGGCGCACCAACGTGAACACGATGAGCACGGCGACCGCGAGCAGTCCCGTGCCCCACAGGAACGCGTGCCGGTAGCCGGTCACCAGCGCCAGCGCGGTCTGCGCCGCCGACGGGGACCCGCGCAGGGCCAGGGCGCTGAGGTAGGCCGCGGCCCCGGTCGTGGACACCGTGTTCAGCAGCGCCGTCCCGAGCGAGCCGCCGATCTGGTTGGTCGCGTTGAGCAGCGCGCTGGAGACCCCGGAGTCCGCGGGCGCGACCCGGTCGAGGGCCGCGAGGGACAGCGGGATGAACACGAACCCGAGCCCGAGACCCAGGACCAGCTGTCCCGGCAGGATGATCTCGAGGAAGCTCGGCCGGACCCGGAGCAGCGACGTCCACCCCAGCCCGGCCATCGCGATGATCCCGCCGACGGTGCCGAGGGTCCGTGCGCCGAAGCGGGGCAGGAGCTTCGCGGCGATCGTGGCCGACACCCCGATTCCCCCGGCCAGCGGGAGCGAGGCGAACCCGGCCCGGACGGGGCTGTAGCGCTCGACGATCTGGAAGTAGAACGTCAGGAACAGCGTCGAGCCGATGAAGCCGGCGGCCAGGACGAGCGACGCGAGCAGCGCCCCGCCGCGCAGGCGGTCGGCCACGATCCGCAGCGGCATCAGGGGATGGGGGATCCGGGACTCGACGAGGACGAAGGCGGCGAGCAGCACCAGGGCGCCGATGATGATCACCAGCGTGGCCGGGGCGGTCCAGCCGCCGCGGCCGGGCTCCCCGGCGCGGGTGAACCCGTAGACCAGCCCGGCGAGACCGGCGGTGACCAGCACCGCGCCCGGCACGTCGTAGCGGGCGTTCCCCTCGACCCGGCTGGGCTTCACCAGGAACGCCGACGCGATGACGACGACGAACGAGAACGGCACGTTGACGAGCAGACACCAGCGCCAGTCCAGGTACTCGGTGAGCACCCCGCCGAGCACGAGCCCGAGCGCGGCGCCGCCCGCGCCGATGGAGCCGTAGACCGCGAACGCCGTCGCGCGTTCCTTCGGGCGGGTGAACGTGACCGCCAGCAGGGACAGGACGGCCGGGGCCAGCAGCGCGCCGAAGGCCCCCTGCAGCGCCCGCGCGGCGAACAGCATCGCCGGGTTCACCGCGAAGCCGCCGAGCGCCGACGCGGCCGCGAAGCCGAGGACCGCGACGATCAGCGCCTTCTTCCGGCCCCAGTAGTCCGCGATGCGCCCGCCGAGCAGGAGGAGCCCGCCGAAGGTGAGCCCGTACGCGGTGACGACCCACTGGCGGCTGGAGTCCCCGACCCCCAGCCGGGACTGGATCTGCGGCAGCGCGATCGACACGATCGTCGCGTCCAGGACGACCATCAGCTGGGTCACCGCGAGCGTGGCGAGGATCCACCACCGTCGCGGGTCGGGCTCGTCGACGTCCGCCGGCACGCCGCCGGGATCGGTCTCGGGCGCCGAGCTCACGCGGGGACCGGGTCTGCCGGCCGCGCGCCCGGGACAGCCGCACCGTCGGCCGCACCCTTGGTCGGCGGCTTCGTCCCCGTCTCCCCGGCGGCCTTGGGCCGGGAGTCGACCCCGGCCTCGCGGCGCTGGGCCGGGGTGATCGGCGCCGGCGCAGCGGTCAGCGGGTCGTAGCCGCCGCCGGTCTTCGGGAAGGCGATGACGTCGCGGATCGAGTCCGTCCCGGACAGCAGCGCGTTGATCCGATCCCAGCCGAACGCGATGCCGCCGTGCGGGGGGGCGCCGAAGGTGAACGCGTCGAGCAGGAAGCCGAACTTCTCCCGCGCCTGCTCCTGCGACAGCCCCATGACCGCGAACACCCGCTCCTGGACGTCGCGGCGGTGGATGCGGATGGAGCCGCCGCCGATCTCGTTGCCGTTGCAGACGATGTCGTAGGCGTGGG
>CAXSIB010000369.1:0-3708 GCA_964237095.1 uncultured Actinomycetales bacterium | reverse complement strand
CACTTCCCGCGCGACGACTGGGCCCTGGCGCGCTTCGACGGGACCGCGCTCTACGAGCACCCCGACCCGCGCCGCGGCGAGCAGCCAGACTGGGGCACCTACGTCTTCAACTTCGGCCGCAACGAGGTCCGCAACTTCCTCGTCGCCAACGCCCTGTACTGGCTGGAGGAGTTCCACATCGACGGCCTGCGCGTCGACGCGGTCGCCTCGATGCTCTACCTGGACTACTCCCGCGAGGAGGGCCAGTGGGCGCCGAACGCGTACGGCGGCCGGGAGAACCTCGAGGCCGTCGCGTTCCTGCAGGAGACCAACGCGACCGTGTACCGCCGGGTGCCGCGCGCGGTGATGATCGCGGAGGAGTCCACCTCCTGGCCCGGGGTCACCCGGGCGACGGACTCCGGCGGCCTGGGCTTCGGCTTCAAGTGGAACATGGGCTGGATGCACGACACCCTCGACTACATCTCGCGGGACCCGGTGCACCGGCGCTGGCACCACGACGAGATGACGTTCTCGGCGGTGTACGCGTACTCGGAGAACTTCATCCTGCCGATCTCCCACGACGAGGTCGTGCACGGCAAGGGCTCCCTGCTGGGCAAGATGCCCGGGGACCGGTGGCGGCAGTTCGCCAACCTGCGCGCGTACCTGGCGTACATGTGGGCCCACCCGGGCAAGCAGCTGCTGTTCATGGGCAGCGAGCTGGGGCAGGACTCGGAGTGGGCGGAGAGCCGCTCGCTGGACTGGGGCCTGCTCGAGCAGTCCGAGCACGCCGGGATCGCCGCGCTCGTCCGAGACCTCAACCGCGTCTACCGCGCCAACGGGGCGCTGTTCACCCTCGACCACCAGCCGCCCGGGTTCTCCTGGATCGACCCGAACGACGCCGACGGGAACACCCTGACGTTCCTGCGCTTCGGCGACGACGGCTCGGTGGTGGCGTGCCTGTGCAACTTCGCGGCGGCGCCCCACCACGACCGGCGGGTCGGACTGCCGTTCGCAGGCACCTGGACGGAGATCCTCAACACCGACGCGCTGGAGTACGGCGGCTCCGGGGTCGGCAACGCCGGGGCGGTGATCGCCGACGCGGAGCCGTGGTCGGGGTTCCGGGCGTCGGCCCTGGTGCAGCTGCCGCCGCTGGGGACGATCTGGCTGCGCGCGGAGAGGGACGCCGGCTGACCGGTTGACCGGTCCCGGACGCGCAGGCGGCCGTCAGTACAGGGCGTTGGCGAGGGCGATCCGCGCGGGGGCGACCCGGGGGTCGTCGGGCCCGGCCAGCGCGAAGAGGTCGAGCAGGCGCGCGCGTGCCCGGTCGCGGTCGGCGCCCGCGCTGGCCCGGACGAGGGCGACGAGGCGGGCGAACGCCACGTCGACGCGGCCCTCGAGCATGTCGACGTCGGCGGCGAGCAGCCCCGCGTCGAGGTCGGCGGGGTCCCCGGCCGCCGCGGCCACGGCCGCGGCCGGGTCGGCGGAGCCCGCGCGGGCGAGCAGCTCCACCTGGCTCAGGGCGAGGGCCGCGTCGGCGTTGTCCGGCTCCGCGGCCAGGATCTTCCGGTACGCGTCCGCGGCGGCGGCGTAGTCCCCGGTGTCGATCGCGTCCTCGGCGGCGGTGAACCGCGGGTCGAGCGGCACCTCCTCGGGCTCGCCTCCCGCGTCGGGACCGGTCCCGTCGAACCCGGGGGCGTCGCCACCCTCGGGCGGGCGCGGGTCGGCGTAGCCGGTGATCCCGCCCTCCTCGGCCACCCGGAGCACCTCGGCGAGGACCGCCCGCACCTGGTCCTCGGGGACCGCGCCGGTGAACAGCGGGACCAGCTGGCCGCCGATGACCGCGAGCACCGTCGGGATCGACTGGACCTGCAGGGCCTGGGCGATCCGCTGCTCGGCGTCCACGTCGACGGTCGCGAGCACGATCCGCCCGGCGTACTCGTCGGCCAGGCGCTCGAGGATCGGGGAGAGCGCCTTGCAGGGCTCGCACCAGGTGGCCCACAGGTCCAGCACGACCGGCACCTGCATCGACCGCTCGAGGACCTCGGCCTGGAAGGTGGCCTCGGTGACCTCGACCGTGAACGACCCGGGCGGGTACTCCCCCGCCACGTCGGGTCGCGCCGCGCGCGCCGCCGGCGTGGCCGCCCCGGCAGCGGGAGCGGTCGCCTCGGGGGTCGCGCGGTAGGTCGAGAGGTCGACGGCGCCGCGGGTCGAGACCGGGGCGGGGCGGACGGCTGGGGGCTTGGGTGCGGCGGCCATGCCCCCATCCTCTCAGCGCGGGGCGGGCGGTACCGGCGGTCGGGGGCGGGGACCCCGCCCGCCCCGGTACGGACCCGGACCGGGGCCGGTCGGGACGTGGTCGCCGGGCCCGACCGGGGACGGCACCCCGCGCGACGACACGACCGGTGACGGCTCGCCCCGCGGGGCCGGGCCGTCCTCGTCGGGGAGTCGCCCGGGGCCCATCCCCTTGCGCAGTCCCGCGCGTTGGATCACCCGCTGCATCGTCAGGTCGCGCTCGAAGGGCCGCGGGACGAAGCGGATGTCCCGCAGACCCTGGTCCTGGGCGGCGGACTCGAAGACGAAGTGGCCGTAGCCGAGCAGGCGGCCGAGGACGGGCTTGGCCACCGAGATGTCGAGGATCCGCTGGATGGGCATGGTCGCGAGCTGCTGGGAGACGAGCCCCCAGGAGCGGAAGACCCGCAGGTTGGTGATGACGAAGCGGTCGACGTGCGACGCGAGGGCCTTGGCCACGGCCCGGACCGCGACGACGGCGGCCGCGGCCAGCACCACCCACGCGACCACGAGCGGGACGACGGTCGCGAGCACGACGAGCCCGAGGCAGAGCAGCGCCTCGACCATGCGCGGCAGGTAGACGGCCCAGTGGTGGCGGACCTCGTCGACGACGAACTCACCCTCGTCGGGCACCAGCCGGTCCGCGATCCGCGGTTCGAAACGGCCGAAGAACCACCTCAGGGGGTGCAGCCGGCCGTCGTCGGGCGGCGGCCAGGGGGCGGGACCGCTCACGGCGGCGTCCGGCGGACGGTCGCGGCCGGGAGCCGCACGGTCAGCGGGTGAGGTCGGTGAAGAACACCTGCAGGGCCGTGAACAGCCGCTGGATGGCCTCACCGGCCCCGCGGACCGCGTGCGCCGACGCGTCGGGCTTGGTCGCGAGGTAGTAGACGAGGAAGGCGATCAGCACCCACAGCGCCGCCCGCTTGACGATCGCCATGGAAGCCTCCGGGTCGCTGGTTCGGTGATCACCGTCGCGGGCGCGGTCGAGTCACCGTAACCCAGCGCGGCCCGTGAGTCACTCCTGTCACACGGCCCGCGCGCGTCGCCCTGGTCACAGCTCCGGCCCGCAGGTCCGACGCGCCCGCCGACGTACGAGAAGACAGGGGTCCGCGCCCCTACAGTCACGACCACGGAGCGCCGCCGCCCACCGTGCCCGTCACCTGCACCCGTTGGAGTGTGGAATGTCCGACACCGACCAGCGTCACGCCGTCCCCGACGTGCTCCCCGCCGAGCTGATGCCCACCGAACTGATGCCCACCGAGACCGAGCCCTACGTGCCGGCGGAGGCTCCCGAGGCGCCGGTCGGTCCGGACGGCCCCCGCGAGCCCGTCGCCGATGTCGGCCGGGACGCTCCGGCCCGCGGCGCGGGGACGGACCTGGCGGCCCGTCGGTCGGTCCCGGTCCCGGTCCCGGCCAGGTCTGCGGGAGCCAGGTCCGCGG
>CAXSIB010000368.1:0-3716 GCA_964237095.1 uncultured Actinomycetales bacterium | reverse complement strand
GCCGTGACCGCCACCGGCGCACCCATGGCCGGCGCACCCGTGGCGACCGCACCCGTGGCCAGCGCGCCGGAGCCGACACCACCCGCGAGCAGGGCCCGGGCGACGGTCGCGCCGACCGCCCGACGGGTCGGGGACGACGGGTGCAAGCTTGGCGTCGCCCGAGTGGATCCGACGGCCGCGGGACCGACGGCCGCGGGGCTCGCGCCCCGCCGGGGCTGCGGGTGGACGGGAAGGGACTGATCGACCTGAACGGCTTGGTGCACGTGTTCGCTCCAGACTCGGTGGGGCTGCTGGTGGGGCTCGGCCTGCTGGGGGTGCTGGCGATGCTGGTGGCGCAGCGGCGGGGACCGCTGCCGCTGCGCCTCGGGGCCGGCCTCCTCGCGCTGGTGGCCGTGTTCTTCGCGGGCGCCGCTTCGGTGAACGTCTACTTCGGGTACTTCACGACCTGGGCCGACGTGACCGCCGGGCTCGGCAGCGGCCCCGCGGCCACCGCGGTGCAGGCCGCTCGCGGCGGGGTGCTCTCGCCCGGCGCCGTCAGCCGCCAGATCGCGCACCTGCCGGCCGGCTCGACCGGGACGCTGCTGTCGGTGCCGCTGTTCGGGCACCGCAGCCACGTCAACCGCCGGGGGCTCGTCTGGCTGCCGCCGCAGTACCGGCAGGCCGCCTACGCGCACACCCGATTCCCCGTGGTGGAGCTCATCCCGGGCACGCCCGGCCAGCCCTCGGACTGGATCACCTCCCTCCACGTGGACACCCTGCTCGCGCAGCTGACCGCAGCCCGGCACATCGGGCCGATGGTCGTGGTCATGGCGGCCAGCAACCCGCCGATCGGGCGCGGCCACGGCGAGGAGTGCACCGACAAGGGCACCCGGGGGGCGCAGGACTCGACCTACACCGGCGTCGACGTCCCCGCCGACGTCGCCGCGGCGTTCCGGGTCTACCCGCCCGGGCCGCACTGGGCCGTCGCCGGCTACTCCAGCGGCGGCTACTGCGCCACCGACCTCACCCTCCGGCACCCGGGCACCTACGGGGCGGTCGCCGACCTCGACGGCTACCTGTCCCCGACGGAGGACGGCGGCCTCTGGCACGTCATCTTCTACAAGGACACGACCGCACTCGAGAAGTACGACATCACCGCGCAGCTGCCGCTGGACCACCACCGGCTGCCGCCGTTCTACCTGGCCGCGGGCACCGGCAACCGGGAGGACATCGACGACCTGGTCACCCTGCGGACCCTCCTGCGCGGGCGCGCCGCCGTCACCGCGGTCGTCGACTCCGGCGGGCACACCTTCCCGGTGTGGCGCGCCGAGATGCCCGGGGTGTTCGGCTGGATCTGGGACCGGATCAACCCGCATGCGGTCACCGCGCCCGTCCGTGGCCTCCGGGCCGCGGTCGGCACCGGGGCGCTGACGGGGCCACGGCGGGTCTCCCCCGGGTCGTAGCCGGACCGTGCCGATCTGCGGCCCGGTCGACGAACCCCTCGATGTCGTGCCGGACAGGACGGTCGTGACCGCACTGGACGCAGCTGTACGGGCTCGGGCGTCGTCGGCCGCGTTCGCGCGGTCCACTCGACGGCGGGGCCCCGGCTCAGTGGCCCTCGGGCCGGGGCGGGCGGCGTTCCTGGAACCGGGCGCGCAGGGTACGCATGACCGGCTCGGTAAGCCGACGCTCGGGGCCGACCCCGGCGGTGAGGCGGAGCAGGTCCCGGACCTGGTCGACGTACGCGGTGCAGCCGTCGCAGGCGGCGAGGTGGTCCTCGACCCGGCGGCGATCGAGGTCGCCGAGGGCGCCGTCGAGGTAGTCCGACACCAGCTCGACGAGCTGCTGGCAGACCAGGGGCGCCGAGGCCGGCGGCCGGTGGAAGACGCTCATCGGTGGCCTCCCTCCCGCGTGTCGTCCGAGCCGGAACCGTCCGCGTGGCTGCCGCTGTCGGCGGCGTCGCTGCCCCCGCTGTCGGCGGGCGGCCCGGTGCGGCGGTCGTGGTCACGCTCCAGGGCGGCCCGCAGCTGCGCGCGGGCCCGGTGCAGGAGCAGCCGCTGGTTGCCGTCGCTGATCCCGAGGATCCGGCAGGTCTCGTCCGCCGGCCACCCGAGGACGTCACGGGCGGTCACGACCTCCCGCTGGCGGCGCGGCAGCCGCCCGATCGCGGCGTCGATCACCGCGCGCAGCTCGGCCGCCTCGACGCCGTCGCCCGGGTCCTCGTCCCACCGGCGGGGCGGGGAGCTCCAGGTGCCCGCCCGCGCCCCGGCCCGGTGGAACCGGTCGGGCGGGACGGCGGCCGCACGGTCGTCGGACCACGCGGCGGAGAAGGGGACCCAGCGCCGGTCCCGGGTGGCCCGGCGCCGGCCGAGGTTGACCAGGATCCCGAACACCCAGGTCCGCAGGCTGGATCGGCCCTCGAACCGGTCGACGCCCTCGACGACCGTGACCCAGGTGTCCTGGACCAGGTCCTCCGCGCCGGCGGTGGAGTCGACCCACGTCCGCGCCGCCCGGAGCAGGGCCGGGCTCAGTGCGGTGACGAGCGCGGTGAACGCGTCGAGGTCCCCCGCCGCGAGCCGACGGGCGAGGTCGGCGTCGCCGGTGACCGCCGGGCACAGCTCACCCCCGCCCTCGGGTGCTGCCGGTGTCGACACCGCGGCCTCTCGACGTGTCGGAGCTGGACGGTCGGACCGACGGTCCCGCCGCCTGCGACGGGTGCGCGGCGGGACCGGTCGCGCCGGCGGTCAGCTCGCGACGATGCCCTCCATGCCGTGGGACGCGCTCGTGATCACGGGCAGCCCCCCGACGGTGCCGATGCCGGCGAGTGTGCCCCCGGCGCCGACCCGGTAGAGGCTCAGCGCGCCGGCGGCGCCGTCCTGGACGTAGAGGAACCGGCCGCCGCGGCTGGCGGCGACGTCGATCGGCCCCGGCGCGGTCCGCGCGGTCACCCCGCTCTCGTCCAGCAGGGACAGCCGTCCCGCGGCCGACCGGAACCCGGTGACCGTGTCCGAGCCGGTGTTGACCGCGTAGTAGACGGACCCGGCCCGGACGATCCAGCAGGTCGCGACCTGCCCGTTCTCCAGCAGGGCGTCGACCGGGGTCAGGGTGTTGTCGGCGTTCACCGTGAACGAGGACTCCGCACCCGCGGCCTGGTTGAGGACGAGGCGCCCCGCCGGGTCGAACACGAACGAGAACGGCACCGTGCCCGGCGCGGCCGTCCGGACCGGCGCGGCCGTCGGGCGTCCGCTCGCCCCGACGCCGAACACGTCGATCGTGGCGTTCGTCTTGGTCGGGACGATCAGGTGCGCGCCGTCCGGGGTGAATCCGACCTGCGCCGGGGACTTGAGGAAGTCAGGGACGGCCGGGTTCGTGAGGCCGAGACCCCGGGTCGAGCCGGCCAGCGGGAGGAGGCGCCCGTCGGCGTGCCACGCGAAGCCCGAGACCGCGCCCGCGTGCCCGGCGTCCAGGACGTAGGCGAGGTCCCCGTGGGTGGTGATCGAGACCGGCAGGGTGCCCCCGGCGGGCAGCACCTGCCGCCGCCGCAGGCGGTCCCCGCTCACCCCGAACACGGTGATCGTGTTCGAGCCCGCGTTCACCGCGAGCAGCTCGCGGTGGCGGGCGTCGTAGACCAGCGATCCCTGTGACGCCAGCGGATCGGTCGGGCCGCCCTCCAGGGCGCCGCCGCGTCCACCGGTGGCGTAGGTGTGGACGCGGGTCAGAGCCCCGGACCCCGACCG
>CAXSIB010000367.1:0-3735 GCA_964237095.1 uncultured Actinomycetales bacterium | reverse complement strand
GCCCGACGCGGGTGGTGTGCTCCGCGGTGGCGTCGTCGCGGTACTCCCCGACGAGGGCGAGGCGGCGGGTGATGTCGCGGTAGGACTCGCCCAGCTGGCGGGTCCGGATCTCGACCTGCTCCTCGAGGCGGTCGTGGGACTCCCGCAGCCGCACGTGCAGCATCCGGGTCTGGAGGAGGTTCGCCACCCGCAGCGTGGTCTCGGTGACGTCGATCGGTTTCGTCAGGAAGTCGTGGGCGCCCAGCCCGAGCGCGCGCCGGCGGGTGGCCGGGGTCGAGTCCGCGGTGATCACCAGCCGGGGCACGAAGTCCTCCGCGGGGACCCGGTCCTGCAGCTGCCGCAGCACCTCGAACCCGTCCACCCCCGGCATGTGGAGGTCCAGCAGCACGAGGTCCGGGGCGAACCCGTCGAGGGAGTCCAGCGCGACCACCGGGTCGCGGACGAGGCTGACGTGGCGGTAGCCGGTACGACGCAGGACCTGGCCCATGAGGTCGAGGTTCGCCTGTTCGTCGTCGACCACGAGGAGGTGGGCGTCGGGGGACACCGCCGGCGCGAGCGCCGGGTCGCGGGTCACCATCTCCCGGACCGCGGACCAGCCGAGGTCCCCGCCTCGCAGCACGGTCGCACCCGTCCACCCTCCCGCGCGACGCCGGCGTCCGGTCCGACGCCGCGGGGTCGTCCCCGGGCACCGACTGTGCCACGCGGCGACCGGGCCGGGGCGGGCTCGCAGACCCTGGGGACCGCCCGCCCCCGAGGGGCCGGGACCGGGCGGGACGCGGGGGCGGGCGACGCCTCAGGAAGCCGAGCGCACGCCCGCGGACAGGGGGCCGACCGCCACCGTCGCGCCCGCCATGTGGCGGGCGGCGCGGAGGCCGAAGACGACGGCCGGACCGATCGTCGAGCCCGGGCCGGGATAGGTGTGTCCCATGACCGACGCGGAGTTGTTGCCCGCCGAGTAGAGGCCCTCGATGACCGACCCGTCCTCGCGCAGCGCGCGGGCGTCGGCGTCGGTGACGACCCCGCCCTTGGTGCCCAGGTCGCCGATGACGACCTTCACCGCCGTGAACGGCCCCTTCTCGAGCGGGCCGAGGTTCGGGTTGGGGTGCACCGTCGGGTCGCCGTAGTAGCGGTCGTACGCGGAGTTGCCGCGGCCGAAGTCGCCGTCGACCCCGGAGCGGGCGAAACCGTTGAACCGTGCGATCGTCGCGCCGAGCCGGCCGGGCTCCATCCCGAGCTTGCGCGCCAACGCGTCGATCGTGGCGGCCTTCACCGAGATCCCCGTGTCCCGCATGACCTTGTTGTTCCGCGGGTCCATCGCGTAGGTGCGCAGGTAGCGGCGTGCGTGGCGCACGTCGGCGACCATCCAGTAGGGACCCGTGCGGTCGTGGGCGAGCATGTGGTGCCCCAGGTCCACGTAGGACTCCGACTCGTTGGCGAACCGGTCGCCGTGTGCGTCCACGAGGACCGAGTACGGGAACGAGCGTTCGCCCACGATGAACGACGGGTCGTGGCCCGGTGTCGCCGCGATCGAGGCGCCCCACCACGCGTCGTCCATGAGCTCCAGCGCCACCCCGGCCGCGCGGGCCACCGCGATCGGTCCCCCGGTGTCGCCGGGAGCACCCGAGGGGGCACCGTCGATGCCGTGGTACTTCTGCCGCCACTCGATGTTCTGGTCGAAGCCGCCGCCCGAGAGCATGACGCCGCGGCGGGCCCCGATGGTGACCGTCCGCCCACCCCGGGAGACCCGGACGCCCACCACGCGCTCCCCGACGACGATCAGGTCCTCCAGCGGCGACTCCAGCCACAGCGGGACCCCCTGGCGCTGTACGACGACGTCGAGCAGGGAACTGGTCAGCCCGGCCCCGATCCCCGCCAGCTTCTGCCCGCGGGCCACGCCGCCGAGGGCCCGGAACACCAGGCGCGCCCCCCGCACGAAGCCCGACGGGGTCGACCACGCCCGGCCGAGCAGCCAGACGTCGTCGGTCTTCGCGGGCAGCGCGGCCCCCGACTGGTTGGAGTCCCACCAGCTGCCGATCCGCTTGACGTCGAACGGCTTCACCTCGATCGCCCGACCGATCTTGCCGCCGGGGAGCTCGGGGTAGTAGTCCGCGTAGTCCGCGGCCCGCGAGAACTCCATGCCGTACTTCTCCGCGGTCTCGACGAAGTCGGCGACCGAGTCGACGAAGGCCGCCTTGCGGGCCGGGCTGGTGGAGGCGCCGGCGTCGCCGACGGTGGCGTCGAGATAGGTCAGCGACTCCTCGCGGGAGTCCCCGACGCGGTCGCGCTGCATGAGCGGGTTGTTCGGCAGCCACATCCCGCCGCCGGACTTGGCGGAGTTGCCGCCCCACTTCGCGGTGCTCTCCAGCACCACCGCCGACAGTCCCTCGTCGGCGGCCCCCATCGCCGTGGCGAAGCCGGCGGCGCCGCTCCCGACCACGACGACGTCGTAGGTGTGGTCGAACTGCATGTCCACCGGCTCCGGCATCGGACCCTCCTCGTTGATCCGGACACTGTGTCCGGATCTCTAGGATGCTGAGCATGCCTGCTGCGCGCCGGGAAAACAAGGGGCCGGCGGCCGCCGCGGCGAACCGGCGGGCGATCCTCGCGGCGGCCCGTCGGCTGTTCGCGGAGCGCGGCTACCACGTCCCGCTGAACGCGATCGCCCGGGAGGCGGGGGTCGGGCAGGGTGTGCTCTACCGGCACTTCCCGTCCCGGCTCGACCTGGCCCTCGAGGTGTTCGAGGACAACTTCGCCGCGCTCGAGGTGATCGCCGCCGAACCCGGCGCCGAGACCTTCGGACGGCTCTGGACCCACCTGGTCGACCTGACCGTCGACGAGGCGGCGTTCATCGAGATGTTCGTCGACGGCCGCCGCAACCACCCCGACTACGACGGGGTCGACCGCCTGGTCGCCCTGATCGAGGCCCCGCTGGCCGCGGCCCGCGAGGCCGGGCTCGTGGCCGCCGGCCTGACGGCCGAGCACGTCAGCCTCGTGCAGCGCATGGTCTACGGCGTCGTCGTGACCTCACCCGACAGCGAGCACGCCCGGGCGGCCGTCCGGGCGTGCCTGTCCCTGCTCGGTGTCCGGCTGACGGCCGCGGGACCGGCCTGACCCGGGCGCTACGGTTCGTCGGCGCGCCGCCCGCAGGCCCGACCAGCCACCGGACACCGACCAGCCCGCCCGACACCCACCGAGGAGACGCCTGCTGTGGAGTACTTCGGCACCGACCTGGCGCAGGAGACGGCCCGGTGGTGGGCCGGGGAGTTCGCCGGGGTCCTCGACGCGAAGTTCCCGGGAGCACCCCTCGCGGTGGTCGTCCTGCGGTCGGACACCGCCCACGACTGGCGCGACCCGACCGCGGCGTCCTCGGTCCTCGTGGAGCTGCGCCACGGCGCGGGGGACACCGACCCGTTCGTCGCCAACATCGCCCACAAGATGCGGTTCACCCTGCGCACCGGGCTGGACTCGGGCCACGCCCAGCGCTCCAGCCACCTCATCGAGCCGGGCGACTTCCCCTTCGGGGGTGCGGTCACCCACCGGGGCGTCGTCGCCGGCGTGTCCGGGCTGACCGAGGAGTCCGACGCCTGGGTGGCCCAGCAGGTCGTCGACCACCTGGTCGCGGTCCGCGCGGAGATCGCCGACGCGGCGGTCGCGGCCGTCCTGCGCGGCGCTCCGGGGTGGGCCTTCCTGCCCGACCGCACCCCGCCGCCCGCGGGCTGACGACGGCCGGTCGAG
>CAXSIB010000366.1:0-3738 GCA_964237095.1 uncultured Actinomycetales bacterium | reverse complement strand
CGCACCCCGCGCGGGTCGTGCCGCGGCGGGTGTTCGACGAGCGCCTCGCCCGGGCGGCGCAGGACGCGGGCGCCGTCCTCGTCCGGGACCGGGTGCGGACGGTCGGACGGCGGGACGCGGCCGAGCCCGGTGTCCGGGTCAGCGGCCGCCGGGGCGGCTGGGACGCGCTCGTCGTGATCGGGGCCGACGGGGCCCACTCGACCGTCCGGCGGGCGCTCGGGCTCGGCCACCACCCGCCCGACCGCACCGGGATCGCACTGCGCGCCTACGCCCCGGACCTGGTCGGGGAGCAGCTGCTCATCGGGGTCGCCGAGGGCTGGCCGTCCTACGCCTGGTCGTTCCCGATCGGGGACGGGCGGGCCAACATCGGCTTCGGGGTCCGCCTGGACCGCCTGCCCACGGGCGAGCCGGGCTGGCTGCGGCGGCGGCTGCACGACCTGCTGCCCGGCCCCGCCGCCGCCCTCGACGAGGCCACCGTCCGGACCGCGCACCTGCCCTTCGTCACCGGCCGGGTGCACCAGCCCGACGGCCCGCTGCTGCTCGCGGGCGACGCGGCCGCCCTCGTCGACCCGCTCACCGGCGAGGGCATCTGGTACGCCGTGGAGTCCGGCCGCCTGGCCGGGCTGGCCGCCGTGCGGGCCCTGGACGAGGGCGACCCGGGCCGGGCGGGCGGCCTGCTGCGGCGCTCCCTGCGGCGCCGGCTCGGGGTGCACCTGGCGCTCGCGGGGCTGGCCGGGGCCGCCACCGGCGCCCGTCCCGGGCTGGTCGACCTCGCGGTCGACGCGACGGTCACCGACGCCCGCGCCTTCGACGACCTGACCCGGTTCAGCCTCGCCGGCGGCCTGCCCGGGCCGCGGCTCCTCGCGCGCCTCGCCCGCACCGCGGCCGGCTCGTCCCGGCGCTGACCCGCTGACGGGGTGGGCGGGAGGACGGTGACCACCGCCCGCGGGGATCAGACGACGTCGACGAACACCGGGCTGGCGTGGAACCACAGGTCGCGGAACGGGTCCGACGGTCCGGGCGTATCTGGCACCGGGCCGCCGTCGGGCCCGGTCCGCCGGCCGTCGCCCCCACGCAGGCGCACGTAGCACGGCCCCTCGACCGGTCCGAGGTCGTGCTCGACGTGCCAGCTGCCGCCGGCGCCGCGGCCGCGGGCCCCGCCGATCGACCCCGGCGTGACGGGCGCCTCGTACCGCCCGAGCACGCGGGTGGCGGGGGCGTCGACGGCGTCGAGGTCGGCCGCCGGGCCGGTGACGGGCCCGCCGATCACGTCGAGGAACGCCGGGCGGGGCACCTCCCCGCTGAGGTTGGGCCGGCTCGCCAGCCCCACGTCCACCGACACCGTGACCGCCTCGCCGCGGCGGACCCGCAGCCGGCCGCCGAGCCCCACCCCGGCCCGCGCGGCGGCGTCGGCGGCCGTGGGGGCGTGCACCCGGACGTCGACACCGGTCACCAGCCCGCCGGTCACGGCGACGACCCGACCCGCGCGGAGCCCGCCGAGGACGGCGACCGGGACGTCGGCCGGAACGGTCGACCCGGGGATCCCGACGAGGGTCCGGCTGTAGGAGCCCGGCCAGAAGTCGGCGTAGGACTGCGGGCCGGCCAGCGGCACCGGCGGCCCGTAGGTCCCGGTGGACCGGAAGTCGCCGAACCCGGGCCGGCTCGGGTCGCGGTGGACCTGGTGACAGTCCGAGGTCGCCGTCACCGACCAGCCGGCGCCCTCGGCGAGCAGGCCGTCCCACACCCCGCCGACGATCGCGGTCATCGCGTCGAACCCACCCCGGGTCCGGTACCGGTCGAGGTCCCGCGTCGGGTCGTAGACCGCGTGGCTGTCGCGCTGCGGACCCTCCCGGTAGTAGCAGCGGACATCGCCGCGGCCGCCCGCCGAGCGCGGGATCGAGGCCCCGGCGTGCCCGGGCGAGCCCTCCATCCCGACCGCGACCCGCGGCGCCGCCGCGCGCCACCCGCGCAGCTCGTGCGGGCTGTCGAGGCCGAGGCGGGACGGGTGGTTCGCGATCGCGAGCGCCGCCGGCACCTGCCCCGAGAGGACCATCGCGTCGAGGTGGCGCAGCCCGGCCAGCGCCCACGGCTCCCCCGCGTGCACGGTCGGCCGCGCCAGCACCCCGGCGCGGGTGAGGACCGTCCCGTCGTACGTCGACTCGAACCGGTGCAGGACCTCCAGCGCCCGCGCCACCGGCGGCACGACGACCGTGGTGTGGTCCATCCCGGGCGCATTCCACTCCAGCCCCGGGAACAACACCAGCGACGGGGCCCGCCGGCGGGCCTCGTCCAGGGCCGGGCCGAGCAGGCTGAGCGCGAACTTCGCGTGCAGCGGGCCGCCGTGGTCGGTGATCACCATCCAGTCCAGTCCGTGGCGGACGGCCTGCTCGGCGAGCTGCCACGGCGGGTACTGGCCGTCGCCGGAGAAGTGGCTGTGGACGTGGTGGTCCCCCGCGAGGAACGTCAGCGGCTCCCACCCGGCGGTGTCGGCGGCGGCGGTCACGCGCGGCCGGTCAGTTGTCCGGGTCGTCCTCGCCCGGCCAGGTGCCGGTCGTCCGGCTGAACACCGAGGCGGCGCCGCGGTCGGCGATCACCTTGACGAGGGCGAAGGTCACGCCCTCCAGGGCGGCGGCCAGCACCAGGCGGCCCCACGTCTCCAGGGGGTCCGACGGGTCCGGCACGCGGGCGTCCTTCGCGGCCCTCGTCCAGACCTGCTTGAACAGCGCGTTGGCGACGACCCCGGCCAGCAGGCCGGACACCATCGTGAACGGCTTGTACGCGACCGGCGTCTTGCGGGTCTTGCTGCTCACTTCGATCCCTTTCGAGCGGAGAGGACGACGACGGCGACGACGACCCCGGTGGCGACCGCACCCGCCGCGACCACGACGCCGGGCTGGTCCTGCCAGGTCTGGACGGCGCGGACCCGCAGGCCCTCGGCCTCGGTCTTCGCCTTCGCGGTCAGGTCGCGCGCCCGGGTCTGCGCCGTCGCCCGCAGCTCCTCGGCCTGGGCGCGCAGCCGCGACTTCGCGTCGGCCACCTTCTCCTTCGCCCGCGCCGGCACGTCGAGCTGGTAGACGAGCCCCTCGACGGTCTCCGCGAGCTCGGCGCGGGTGCGCTCGACCGTGCGGCGCAGGGCCGCCGGGTCGGTCTCGTCCTTGGCGGCGTCGCCCGCCTTCACCATTCCGGCCGCGGAGCTCATCGGTGTGCCGCTCCCTTGATCGTGGCGATGTCGCGCTTGACGCTCTCGATGGTCTGCGTCGGCACCGGCGGGGTGCCCCGGGCGAGGAGCTTCTTCCCCACCAGCGCGAGGATCCCGGCCAGCACGAGCAGCGCCACCGCGACGATCAGCGCGGCCAGCCAGGCGGGCAGGGCCAGGTCGAGCACCAGGATCACGGTGACGATCAGCACCTGCAGGGCGGCGACGCCGACGAACGCGGCCCCGGCGAACAGGCCGATCCCGATGCCGAGCGGCTTGACCTTCTCCTTGACCTCGGCCTGCGCGAGCTTGATCTCGCTGCGGACGAGGGTCGAGAGCTGCGTCGTCAGCCGGCCGACCAGCTCACCGGCGGGCGGCACGTCCTTCGCGACGGGTGACGGGGGTAGGGCCGTGGACATCTGATCCCCTCGGGCGACGGGCGGTCGGGCGGTGCGGCTCTGGCGGTTCTCGTGGTGCGGGTCCTGCGGTACGGGTCGTGCCGATCGTGCGGGTCGCGTCTGGCCGACAGCCTGCCGGAACAC
>CAXSIB010000365.1:0-3739 GCA_964237095.1 uncultured Actinomycetales bacterium | reverse complement strand
GCACGGCCTGCCCCGGGGGCCGGTCCTCGCCGCGGACTTCACCGCCACCGGCGGCGCCGCCGCGATGCGACGCCTGCTCGCCCGGTCCGACCGTCCCACGGCGGTGGTCTTCCTCAACGACAGCAGCGCGATCGGCGGCATCGGCGCGGCCGTCGAGGCCGGACTGCGGATCCCGGAGGACCTGTCGATCACCGGCTTCGACGACATCGAGCTCGCGGCGGCGGTCCGGCCCGCGCTGACCACCGTCCGCGGTGACGCCGTGGCGTGGGGTCGGTGCGCGACCCGGGTCCTGCTCGACCGCATCGACCGGGGAGGCGACGACACCGCCCAGCCGGCCGACCTCGACGTCGAGCTCCCACCCGCCCGCCTCGTGGTCCGTGCCTCGACCGCGGCACCTCCCGCCCCCGCAGGGCCGTCCACTCCCGCAGGACCCTCCTACCGACAGGACCGCTGATGCGCACCGACGCCCTCGCCGGGATCCTCGCCCGACCCCTGACCCGCCGCCGGCTCGGGGCGGTGGGTGCCGGAGTCGGCGCCGCCGCCGTCCTGGGGACCGCGGCCTGCGGCCCGACCAGCCCGGGCGCCGGCGCCGACACCGCCCGCGGGCCGATCACCATCTGGTACTCGAACAACACCCAGGAGGTCACCTGGGGCGAGCAGATGGTGTCGGCGTGGAACAGGGCGCATCCGAGCGAGACGATCACCGCGCAGCAGATCCCCTCGGGCAAGAGCTCCGAGGAGGTCGTGAGCGCCGCGATCACCGCCGGCAATGCCCCGGGCTTGATCCTCAACATCAGCCCGGCGTCGGTGGCCGGCTTCGTCCGGCAGGGCGGGGTGGTGCCGCTGTCCCGGTTCGCCGGCGCCGACCGCTACATCACCGCCCGCACGGGCTCGCGTGCGGAGCAGTACCGGTCGGCCGACGGGAACTTCTACCAGCTGCCGTGGAAGTCCAACCCGGTCATGATCTTCTACAACCGGACGCTGTTCACGAAGGCGGGGCTCGATCCGGACCACCCGAAGCTGAGCACGTACGCGGACTTCCTCGCCACGGCCCGCACGCTGGTGGCGAAGAAGGTCGCGCAGACCGCGATCTGGCCGTCGCCGAACAGCGAGTGGTACTCCTCCGAGGGCGACTTCTACCCGCTCTACGCGGCGGCCACCGGCGGGCGGTCGCTGATCGTGGACGGGAAGACCACCTACGACGACGCGAGGGGCCGCGGCGTCGCCGACTTCTACCGGACGCTCTACGCGGAGGAACTGGCCTCGCAGGAGACCACCGCCCTCGACGTGTTCGCGAGCGGCCAGGCGGCCATGGCGATCGTCGGGCCGTGGGCGATCGCCTCGTACAAGGGGGTGGTCGACTGGGGCGTCGTCCCGGTGCCGAGCCCGACCGGCACGGCCGCGTCGAAGCTCTGGACCTACTCCGACGCCAAGAACATCTCCCTCATGACGGCGTGTGCGAACCGGGCCACCGGGTGGGACGTCATGAGGTTCGCGACCGGCTTCGCCCAGGACGGGCTCCTCCTGAGCCTCACCGGCCAGATGCCCCTGCGCACCGACCTGGCGAGCTCCTACGCGTCCTACTTCGCCAAGAACAAGGACTACGCGCTGTTCTCCGACCAGGCCGCGCGCACCTCCGACGTCCCCAACGTCGACAACGGCATCCAGGTGTGGCAGACGTTCCGCGACGCCTGGTCCAAGAGCGTGATCTTCGGCCAGGAATCGGTGGACAGCGCGCTCGCGTCCTCCGCCCGCCAGATCGACAGCATCATCACGAAGGCCTGAGGAGACCCGCCATGAGCTCGTCCGCCGCCGCCGTCCCCGCGCCCGCCGCCGACCCGCGGCGCGCCGACCGCCGGTCCCCGCACCCCCTGGGCGGCGCCCTCGGCCGCCATCCCGTCGGCTGGGCGTTCGTCGCCCCCTACGTCGTGTTCCTGGCCGCGGTGTTCGCCTACCCGCTCGGCTACGCGATCTGGATGTCGTTCCACAACGCCTTCTTCACCGCACCCGGGGTCTCGGTGCCGCAGCCGTTCGTCGGCTTCGGCAACTACCGTGAGGTCCTCGGCGACCCGCAGGTCCGGCGGGCGTTCCTCAACATCGCCGAGTTCCTCGTGATCAACGTCCCGCTCACCGCGCTGCTGTCCCTCGTGCTGGCCACGGCGCTCAACTCCAAGCTGCCGGCGCGGGGCTTCTTCCGGTCCGCCTACTACGTCCCCTACATCACCGCCAGCGTGGCCGTCGTGACGGTCTGGCTGTTCCTCTTCAGCGGCGACGGCCTGGCCAACCGGGTGCTCGGGCCGCTCGCACCCAACCCGTCGTGGCTGGTGAACACCGGCTGGGCGATGCCGATGATCGCGCTCTACGTCACCTGGAAGCAGCTCGGCTTCTTCATCCTGCTGTACCTCGCGGCCCTGCAGGGGGTGCCGAAGGAGCGTTACGAGTCGGCGGAGGTCGACGGCGCGACCGCCCTCCAGCGGTTCACCAACGTCACCATCCCCAGCGTCCGCTCCGCGACCAGCCTGGTCGTCGTCCTCGCGATCATCACCGGCGGCAACCTGTTCACCGAGCCGTACCTGCTGACCGCCGGCGGCGGACCCGTGAACTCCTCGACCTCCCCGGTGCTGATCATCTACCAGCGGGGCATCGAGCAGGGCCGCCCCGGCTTCGCCGCCGCTCTGGGCGTCCTCCTGATCATCGCCGTGCTGGTCATCTCGCTGCTGTCCAGACGCTTCGTGGAGAGGGGAGCCGACGATGAGTGACGTCGGTATCGTGCCGGCGGGCGGGGAGTCCCCGGCCGACCCGGTCACGCCGGTCACCGGTGGCCGGCGGACGTCGGCGGCGGGCCCGTCCGGACCCGTCCGCACGCGCGGGCCCGGCGACGCGGTGCGCCTGGTCCTGCTGCTGCTCGGGGCGCTGGTCTTCCTCTTCCCCTTCTACTACATGCTGATCGGCTCGCTGCAGACGAAGCCTGACACCGGCCTGGGCGGTCTGGTCCCGCGGCCGGGCAACGTCACGTTCGCGAACTACACGACGATCAACGCGTCACTCTCGCTGCTCCGGGCGCTGGTCAACTCGGGCATCTTCACCGGCGGCGTCATCCTGTGCACGGTCGTCTTCGGGCTGCTGGCCGGGTACGCCCTCGCCCAGCTGGAGTTCCGCGGCCGCGGGGTGCTCTTCGCCGTCGTCCTGCTCGTGCAGGTCATCCCGTTCCAGCTGCTGATGATCCCGCTGTACGTCCTGGTCACCCGCGACTACGGCCTCTCCGACAACTACCTCGGCATGATCCTCCCGTTCGCGATCAACGCGACCGCGGTCTTCATCTTCCGCCAGTTCTTCCTCGCGCTCCCGCAGGCCCTGTTCGAGGCGGCGCGCATCGACGGGGCGTCGGAGTTCGCGATCCTGCTGCGCATCGCCGTGCCCCTGTGCAAGCCGGCGCTGCTGACCACCGTCCTGCTCACGTTCATCGGCCCGTGGAACGAGTTCCTCTGGCCGTTCCTCGTGACCAAGGACCGCAACCTCCAACCCCTCGCGGTCGCCCTCGCCAACTACATCAGCAGCACCGCCGCCACCGCGTCGAGCCCGTTCGGCGCGATCCTCGCCGGCGCCTGCGTGCTCGCGGCGCCCGCGGTGGGGCTGTTCCTGGTGTTCCAGAAGCGTTTCGTCGACACCAACATCGGATCGGGGGTCAAGGGATGACGGCTCAGGCGAGCACGGCGGCCCCGGGCACGGACGGCGTCAG
>CAXSIB010000364.1:0-3750 GCA_964237095.1 uncultured Actinomycetales bacterium | reverse complement strand
GACGCCGGCCTACCCGGTCGGGGTCCCGCGCACCCACACCCTCGGCCGGGTCCGCGCCGCGCACGGCGACCTGCCGACCGACACCCCCAGCGGCGAGACCGTCAGCGTCACCGGGCGGGTCACCTTCGCGCGCAACGGCGGGAAGCTCTGCTTCGCGACCCTGACCGACGGCGACGGCGTGTCCCTGCAGGCGATGCTGAGCCTGGACGTGGTCGGTGCCGGCCGGCTCGCGGACTGGAAGGCCCAGGTCGACCTCGGGGACCTCGTCGGCGTCACCGGCGAGGTCATCTCCTCCCGGCGCGGCGAGCTGTCGGTGCTCGCATCGTCGTGGGTGCTGGCGTCCAAGGCCCTGCGCCCGCCGCCCAACCCGCACGCGCCGCTCTCGGAGGAGTCCCGCGCGCGCCGCCGCTACGCCGACCTGCTCGTGTCTCCGCGGGCCCGCGAGCTGGCCCGGCTGCGCCCGCGGGCGGTCGCCGCGATCCGGCGGTTCTTCGACGACCGCGGCTACGTCGAGGTCGAGACCCCGGTCCTGCAGACCCTGCAGGGGGGTGCGACCGCGCGGCCGTACGCGACCCGCTCCAACGCCCTCGACATCCCGCTGTACCTGCGGATCGCCCTCGAGCTGTACCTCAAGCGCGCGGTGGTCGGCGGGCTCGAGCGGGTCTTCGAGGTGGGCCGGGTGTTCCGCAACGAGGGCGTCGACGCGACCCACAGCCCGGAGTTCACGATGCTCGAGGCCTACGAGGCGTGGGGGGACTACGACTCGATGGCGGCGCTCACCCGCGACCTCGTGACCACGGTGACGACGGCGGCCACCGGCGGGACCGTCCTGCACGTCGGGGACCACGAGGTCGACCTCGCCGGGCCCTGGCACGACGTCACCCTCTTCGGGGCGCTGTCGACCGCGGTCGGGGAGACGGTCGACCCCGGGACCCCCCGCGACACCCTGCTGGCACTGGGGGTCCGCCACGACGTCCCGCTGGACGCCTCGTGGGGCAACGGCAAGCTCGCCCTCGAGCTGTTCGAACACCTGTGTGAGCACGATCTCCTCGAGCCGACGTTCGTCCGCGACTACCCCCTCGAGGTCCGCCCGCTCACCCGCGAGCACCGCGGCGACCCGCGCCTCGCGGAAGCCTGGGACCTCTACGTCGGCGGGGTCGAGCTGGCCACGGCCTACTCCGAGCTGGCCGACCCGGTGGTGCAGCGCGAGCGGCTGGTGGCGCAGGCGGCGCTGGCCGCGGGCGGCGACGCCGAGGCGATGCCGCTGGACGAGGACTTCGTCGAGGCCCTCGAGTACGGGTTCCCGCCCACCGGTGGCCTCGGGATGGGCGTCGACCGCCTCGTCAGCTTCCTGGCCGGCGGTCCGCTGCGCGACGTCCTCCTGTTCCCGCTGGTCCGGCCGACCCCCGGCGGCTGAGCCGGTCGGGCCCACGGCACGGGCGGCAGCTACCGGGCGGTCACCGGGTCGCCGACGCGGATGCGGCCGGTGCCCGTCGGGATGAACCTGACCCCGAACCAGACGTTGCCGTCCCGCCGGCGGTGCGCGGCGAGCGTCCGGATCGGCTCCTTGCCGTGGGTCAGGGTGACCGGGTCGATCGTCGTCATCACGCAGCGGTCGCACAGCTCGCCGAGGCGGAAGCCGACGTCCCCGATCCTGAGCTCGGTCCAGCCGTCCTCGGCGAACGGCTGCAGGGGGTCGGCCTCGTCGTCCGCGGCGACGACGAGGTTGGGCCGGAACCGTTCCATCACCATCGCGGCCGGCTCCTCGCCGTGCTGGACGGCCCGCTCGGTGACCCAGTCGTCGAGCCGGCGCCGGGAGACCTCGCTCGCCAGCAGCACCGGCCCGGCGTCGGACAGGTTGAACGTGTCCCCGTCGTGCCCGCCGTGCTTCTCCCCGAGCTCCCGGGGGGCCGCGGGGTCGAGCCGGACCAGTCGCGCCGGGCGGTCGAGGACCGCGGTCAGCCACGCATCGGCGTCCGCACCGGCGGCGAGGGCGCGGTCCATCCCGGACATCCCGGCCACCGTGACGGTGGCGGCGGTGTCGGGGGTCGGCGGCGCCGCGGTCAGGGACGGGTGGCCGGCGGCGCTCAGGACGAGCCCGCCGTCGGGCGTCGGGGTGGGGGTCACCCGGTAGAGGTCCGCGACGGTCCGCGCGGTGAGGACCTCCCCGGCGGGGTCGAGCACCATCCACTGCCGGTCGTCGGCCAGCCCGACCGGGGCGACGCGGGACTCGGCCACCTCGAACCCGCGGCAGGACTTGACGGGGTACACGGAGATCGACGACAGGTGCACGACCGGACGGTATCGCCGCCGGCCCCACCGTCCGGAGCGGCGGCGGCCCGGAGGCGTGTCGGTGGTGGTTGGTAGCTTTCCGAGCATGTCGATCGTCGTCCTCCCCGCCCCGGCACCCCTCGTCCAGGAACGGCTCGACAACGGCCTGCGGATCGTCGTGCGGGAGGACCACACCGCCCCCGCCGTCGCGGTGAACCTCTGGTACGGCGTGGGTTCGCGCCACGAGCTGCCCGGCCGCACCGGGCTCGCGCACCTCTTCGAGCACCTCATGTTCCAGGGGTCCGCGCACGTTGCGTCCGGTGAGCACTTCGGCGTGCTGGAGCCGCTCGGGGCGTCGCTGAACGCGACCACGAGCTTCGACCGGACCAACTACTTCGAGACGGTCCCCACCGGCGCCCTCGACCTCGCGCTGTGGCTGGAGGCCGACCGGATGGGCGGGCTGCTGGAGGCCCTGGACCAGCCGAACCTCGACAACCAGCGCGACGTCGTGAAGAACGAGCGCCGCCAGACCCACGACAACCGGCCCTACGGCACGGCATGGGAGCGGCTGTTCGCCCTCACGTTCCCCGAGGACAACGCCTACCACCACCTGCCGATCGGCTCGATGGCCGACCTCGACGCCGCCTCCCTCGCGGACGTCCGGGCCTTCTTCACCGAGCACTACTCCCCGGGCAACGCGGTGCTCACGATGGTCGGGGACGTCACCGCGGCCGCGGCGGTCGCGGCGGCCGCCCGCTGGTTCGGCGGCATCCCCGCGGTCGCGCTGCCGCCGGCGCCCGTCGCGGCCGGTCTGCCCCCGCTCGACGCCCCGCGCCTCGAGGTCGTCGAGGAGGACGTGCCCGCCGCGGCCAGCTACCAGATGTGGCGGCTGCCGGCCGACCCCGCCCCCGAGGTGGACGCGGCCGCGGTCGCACTGCGCGTGCTCGGCGACGGTCCGTCGAGCCGCCTGCAGGTCCGCCTCGTCCGCCGGGAGGAGCGCGCCGCGTCGGTCGGGGCGGGCGTCGAGCGCCTCGTCGGCGGGGCGTCCACCGGGCTCGTCATCGTCCGGGCCCGGCCGGGGGAGTCCCCCGAGGCCCTGGAGGACGCCGTCGCGGAGGAGCTGGACCGCCTCGCCGCCGAGGGGCCCACCGACCGCGAGCTCGAGCAGGCCCGCGCGCAGGTCGAGCGGGAGTACCTCGAGGAGACCGCGTCCCTCGCCGGGCAGGCCGACGAGCTGTCCCACCACGCCAGCCTCTTCGGCGACCCGGCACTGGCCGACACCGTGGTCGACCGCCTCGCCGCCGTGACCGCCGAGCAGGTGACGGCGGTCGTCCGGGCCTGGCTGCGGCCGTCCGCGCGGGCGACGGTGCGCTTCGTGCCTGTCCCGGCAGCGGAGTCGACGGACGCCGACCCGACCGACGTGCCGCCGACGACGACCGTGGTCAGGTCCGCCGGGACGGCCCGGACGAACGCCTCGGA
>CAXSIB010000363.1:0-3752 GCA_964237095.1 uncultured Actinomycetales bacterium | reverse complement strand
CAGCGCGACACCGTCGAGCGGGTCCTCGCCGAGTCCGGCGCCGGTCCGGGCGACCGCCCTGTTCGGTGCCGTCGCGACCGAGCCGGTCGCGACGGCCCGCCTCAACGGGGCTGCCGCCCTGGACGGGTCGATCCCGACCCGGCGCACCGACACCTCGGGCTCCGCGGTGACCGGCCGGGTCCTGACCGCCGACGGCGCCGGGCTGCCCGGCGCCACCCTGACGCTGACCGACCTCGGCGGCCGGCAGCAGGACCTCGCGCCCAGCGGTGACGACGGCTCCTACCGGCTCGCGGCCCCGGCGGGCGGGACGTTCCTCCTGGTCTGCCTGGCCGAGGGCTTCCAGCCGCTCGCGACCACCGTCACGGTGTCCGGGGCCGAGGTCAGCCGCGACCTGACCCTCGCCCGCGCGAGCCGGGTGACCGGCCGGGTCACCGGCTTCGGCGGGCAGCCGGTGGCCGGCGCGAGCGTCGCCGTCACCGACGTCCGCGGACAGGTCGTCGCGGCCGCGCTGACCGACCAGGACGGGTGCTACACCCTGCTCGACCTCTACGCCGGGGACTACACCCTGGCCGTGTCCGCGGCGGGCCACCAGCCGACGGCCCGGTCGGTCACGGTGACCACGGGCGCGCCGGCCGTCTGCGACGTCGCCCTCGGCGGGGTCGGGACGGTCAGCGGGACGGTCCGGGCGGCGAGCTCCGGGACCCCGGTCGCCGAGGCCACGATCACCCTGATCGACGACAACGGCGCCGTGGTGGCGACCGTGGTCAGCGGCGGCGACGGCGCGTACCGCGTCCGTGACCTGCGGTCCGGGGACTACACGATCACCGCCACCGGCTACGCCCCGGCGGTCGCGGGCGTGCGGGTGCCCAACGGCGACCTCGACGGGGTCGACATGGCCCTGCGCAACGCCGCCGCCCAGGCCGCCGACGAGCACGTCGAGGGCCGCCACGCGGCTCGTCGCGGCGGCTCGCAGGCCGCTGTCCCGTCGCGGGCCGCGGACTCGAGCGGTGACGCCGGCGCGGTCGCCGGCTCGGCCGAGCCGGTGCGAGCGGGCGGGTGACGACCCAGGCCGCGGGCGCCCACGTGGGTGGGCACCGCGCCGGCCCCGTCCCCGGGCTGCTCACCGGCAGCCTGCGGACCCCCGACGGCTGGCCGGTGCCCGACGCGGCCGTCACCGTGCTCGACGGCGGCGGCCAGCAGGTCGGCTTCGGGGTGACCGACGACAACGGGGTGTTCGCCGTCGACGTGGCCGGGACGGGCCAGGTGACGGTCATCCTCGCCGCGGCCGGCAGCCAGCCCCTCGCCCGGACCGCGACCGTCGCCGCCGCCGAGCGGTACGACCTGGGTCCGGTCGAGCTGGTGTCGACGGCGGCCGCGGCGCTGCCCGAGGGCGGCACCTGGTCGATGGACCCCGCGCACTCCATCGTCCGGGCCACGGCCCGCCACATCGGCCTCGCCCGCGTCGAGGGCCGCTTCACCGAGTTCACCGGCGTCATCCACCTCGCCGACCCGGTCGAGTCCTCGACGGTCGAGGTGGTCATCGCGACCGCGAGCATCACCACGGGCAACGAGGCGCGCGACGCCCACCTGCGCTCGGCGGACTTCCTCGACGTCGAGCGCTACCCCGAGCTGACCTACCGCGGGACGGCGATCACGCGGCACGCCGACGACCGGGCCACGATCACCGGGCTGCTGACCATCCGCGACGTCACCCGCGAGGTGCCGCTGCGGGTCAGCTACGTGGGCACCGGGCCGGACCCCTGGGGCGGCTCGCGGATCGCGTTCACCGCGTCGGCCCAGCTGGCCCGCCGCGACTACGAGATCAGCTGGAACATGGGCCTGCCCGGCGGCCTCACCGTCGTCGGCCCGACCTTGCAGATCGACCTGGACATCGAGGCTGTCCGCGACTGACGCCGACCTCCTGCGGAGTTCGGCACGGTCTGGCCCAGCCGCTCGTTTCCAGTGACTCTTCCTCAGGGACCCGGTCCTGACCCGTACTCGGTTGCCGAGCCTCCCCCGGGTCCTCGCCGAGGCGAAGTCCCACGCGGAGAGGCTCTTCGTCTTCGAGCGGATCGAACACCTGCAGGGCGATCTGGCCCGGGCCGCGCTCGTCGAGCCCGCTGCCGGTGAAGGTGTCGCCTGGGACTCCGACGCCGTGGACTTCGTCGTGGAGCAGACGTCGGGGTACCCGTACTTCCTCCAGCAGTTCGGCCGGAGCACGTGGAACGACGCGCCCGGCCCCCGGCTGACGCTGGTCGACGGACGACTCGGTGCCGTGCGGGGCCGAGCCGCACTCGACGACGGGTTCTTCCGCTCGCGCTGGGACCGGGCCACCCGGTCGGAGCAGCAGGACCTGCAGGCGATGGCCGCCGACGGCGGACCATGGAAGCGCGTCCGGCCGGATCGCCGGCCGGCTCGGGCGCCGGGCGAGCAGCTTCGGCCCCGCTCGCGCGAAACTCATCGCGAAGGGTCTCGTCCACGCCCCCGAGCACGGCATGGTCGCCTCCACCGCGCCCGGCATGGCCGACTTCATCCTCCGCGAGCAGGAGCCCTGACCCTCGCGCACCCGTCCCGAGCTCCGCACCGGCCCGTGGGGGGATCAGACGAGGGAGTACAGCAGGGCGTGCTCGCCGAGCCGCCGCGGCGTGCGCAGCGCGACGGTGAGCGACGTGGTGGGCAGCCAGAAGGGGGCGTCGACCATCCGACGGGCCGGGTCCTCGGCGTCCAGCGTGGCGAGCACGGTGCTCGCGCGGTCCCGCCACGTCCAGCGCACCGTCTGCCAGAGGTGCCGCGCCGCGGCGAGGGATCCCGGGGCGTACCAGGGCATCCAGGACTGCAGCGTGCGCAGCTCGCCGTCGCGCGGCACCACCCGGACGGCGACGTTCAGCAGGCGGACCGCGCGGGGCATCGCGTCGACGTGCAGCGACCCCAGGAGCCCCTCGTCGTGCAGCCCGAGACCCGCGACCGGGCGGTCGCGGGCGTCGACGGCGACGAGGTAGTGGTGGACGGGGGTCGCCAGCGGTGACCGCGCCAGCCAGGCCGCGACACTCCCGGCGTCCTGCTCGGGGAAGAGGTCGAAGCCCCGGTGGAAGTCGTTGATGCCCCGCGCGACGAGGGCGAGCTCGTCCGGGCGGACCGCGCGCACGGCGATCCCCGGCCGGGGTCGCGGCGGCCGGTGCCGCATGGGGACGGGGGTGATCACGAGGCGGCCCGTGACCTGGTCGGCCCAGGTCGCCGCGTTCGCGAGCGACGCGGTGTTCCCGGCCTGGATCCCCGCCAGGACGAGGGATCCGTCCCCACGCTCGTCCACCCGGTCGAGGCGCCAGCGCGTCATCGCCCGGGCGATGCCGCGCCGGCGGTGGTCGGGGTGGACCACGAGGGAGTGCAGCAGCGCGTAGGGGAGGACCTCGCCGCCCACCCGGCAGCGGCCGAAGGAGACCCAGGCGGAACCGACGACGCCCGCGACGCCCGGCTCCTCGGCGACGACCCCCAGCGAGGCGAGCCCGCCGCTCTCGATCGCCTCCACCACCGGCACGCGGTGTCGCGGCGAGACCGCGATGCGGCCGCCGTCGGGACTCCGCGCCGACAGCTCGGCCAGGGCCGCACTGTCCTGTCGGGTGGTCCGCCTCAGGCTGGGACTCATGGCCGCCTCCCGGTGGTGGCGAGGGGGTCGACCGTACCGGCGCGGGCGGCGGCCGCGGCACGCCGGGGCCGCCGCCCGGACGGCCCGGGCCGGACGACGGCTCAGGCGG
>CAXSIB010000362.1:0-3755 GCA_964237095.1 uncultured Actinomycetales bacterium | reverse complement strand
AGCCCGGTGCCGCCGGGCACCGGCTGGCCGGGCGACCCCGCCACCGCGGCCACCCCGGTGGCCGCCGACCCGGCGGCGGTGGCCCACCTGGCGGGCGCCGCACCGACGCTGGCCGCGCTGGACGCCGAGGTCAGCGTCTGCCGGGCCTGTCCCCGCCTCGTCGCGTGGCGGGAGGAGGTGGCCGCCGCTCCCCGCCGGTCCTTCGCGGGCGAGGCGTACTGGGGCCGGCCCGTCACGGGCTGGGGCCCGCCGGCCGCCCGGGTCCTGCTGCTCGGGCTGGCGCCGGCGGCCCACGGCGGCAACCGCACGGGCCGGGTCTTCACCGGGGACCGGTCCGGCGACTGGCTGTTCGCCGCCCTGCACCGGGCCGGGCTCGCGGCCACGCTGACCAGCGTCACCGCCGGCGACGGCCAGCGCCTCGACGTCGCGGGTGGTCCCGGACTGCGGATCTCGGCCGCGGTCCACTGCGCCCCGCCGGCCAACGCCCCGACCCCGGTCGAGATCGCCGCCTGCCGGCCCTGGCTCGCCGCGGAGCTCGACCTGCTCGCCCGGGCCGGCGGTCCGGCCGTGGTGGTGGCGCTGGGCGGGCTCGCGTGGACGGCGGCGCTGGGCACCCTGGCGACGGCCGGGCTCGTCGTCCCGCGGCCGCGGCCGCGGTTCGGCCACGCCCGCGAGGTCGTCCTCGCCCGAGCCGTGTCCCGCGCCGGCCGGCCGGTCACGCTGGTCGGCTGCTACCACCCGAGCCAGCAGAACACCTTCACCGGGGTGCTGACGCGGGACATGCTCGACGCGGTGCTCGGGCGGGCGGTCGCGCTGGCCGTAGCGTTCGACCTGCCGACCAGCGGCGCACCCGCGCCGCCGGCCGGCCACCTGCCCCCGTAGCCCAACCGGCAGAGGCAACCGGCTTAAACCCGGTCCAGTGCGGGTTCGATCCCCGCCGGGGGCACTGTCGCGTGGCTCCGGACGGACGCTGTGGGCTCGGAGGTACAGAACGTCACGAGTTGTTCACACATGGTCTTCCCAGCCGACGTGCAGGCCGTCTATCGCACGCTCTGTGCGCTGTGCATGGCGAAAGAGTGTCGAGCAGAAGGTCTCGAACAGGTCACATCGCAACACGAAGAGTGAGCTATGGTCTGTCTCAGTTGCTGCTCCTGACGAGCGGCAGCAGGACGAGCTCACCGGGCGCACCGAAGAGACCCGCGGATGAACGCCTCCGCGCTGGTCGTGGCTCGTCCGATCCGACATCGATGTCTGGCCACCGGCTCCGCCGGCGGTCCCCGACCCGTGTCCGTACCGCGCGCCGCTGCGTGCCGACCTGCTCCGCCAAGTGGCAACCCCCTGTTCTCTGGGCCTCGGCCCGGGAAGGTGTGCGAGCTGTGGAACGACGACCGACGAGTGAGGCTCCGACCCGTCCGCCGACCCGGCGGAAGCCGGCGGGGGCGGTCCTGGTGGGCGCCGCGGGAGCGCACACCGCCGTCCCGACCCGCCGTCCCACCGGCCGCCGGACCGAGGACGAGTCTGTCCGCGGGCACGGCCGCGACCACGGCCAGCCGCTCCGGCCGTCGCGCCCGGCCCATCCCCCCGTGTCGCCCGGGCGCCCCGCCGCCAGCGCACCAGACCCGGTCGACGTCGTCCCGACCGACCTGGTGTCCGCGCTCGCGACGGTCGACCCGCCCGTCCGCCGACCCGGGGCCCGCGCCGTCCACCGCCCGTGGCACCGCACCAACGTCGCCCGCCTGGTGTCCGTCGACACGGCCGCCGCCGCCGTCGCCAGCCTGGTCGCCGCGGCTGCCGCCGGCACGCTGCGGGCTCCGCGCGACCTCGTCCTGACGCCGCTGTTCGCCCTGGCCTGCGTGGCCGCCCTGACGGTCGGGCGGGCGTACGACACCCGCGTCCTCGGGGTCGGCCCGACCGAGTACCTCCGCGTGCTGCGCGCCGGGGTCGGCCTGTTCGCGCTGGTCGCGGCGGGCGACGCGGTGCTCGGGATGTCGATGGGCCGGCCCGCGGTCCTCGCGGTCGTGCTCACCGTGAGCCTCGTCCTCGTCGCACGCCTGGTCCTGCGCCGGCACCTGCACCGGGCCCGCTGGCAGGGCCGCTACACCGACCGGGTCGTCGCGGTCGGCACCCTCGGTGCGGTGACCCACATGGCGGCGACGCTGCGCCGCGACGCCCACCACGGGCTCGAGGTCGTCGCGGCCTGCCTGCTGGACGGGCCCGACGCGGCTCTCGACGAGGATGCCGACACCGATCCCCGCGCCGAGACCCTCGGCGTGCCGGTGCTGGGCGGGCTGGCCGACGTCCCGGCCGCGGTCCACGCGACCGGCTCCCACGTCGTCGCGGTCGCGGCGAGCGGCGACCTCGCCACCGGGGCGCTGCGCCGCCTCGCCTGGTCGCTGGAGGGCCTCGGCACCGAGGTGCTCGTCTCCCCGGGCCTCGTCGAGGTCGCCGGCCCCCGCCTCACGGTCCGGCCCTACCCGAGCCTGCCGCTGCTGCACGTCGAGCAGCCCCGGCTGTCCGGGTCCGCCCGGGCGGTCAAGGGCCTCGGGGACCGTGTCGGGGCCGCCCTGCTCGTCACGGTGCTGTCCCCGCTGTTCCTGGTCGTCGCGCTCCTCATCCGGGCCACGTCGCCCGGCGGGGTCTTCTTCCGCCAGACCCGCGTCGGCCTCGACGGCCGGCCGTTCCAGGTGTGGAAGTTCCGGTCGATGGTCGTCGACGCGGACGCCCTCATCGACACCCTGCACGCGCACAACGAGAAGGACGACGTCCTGTTCAAGATGCGCCGGGACCCCCGGGTGACCCGCGTCGGCAGCGTCCTGCGCCGGCTGTCCCTCGACGAGCTGCCGCAGCTGTTCAACGTGGTCGGCGGCTCGATGTCGCTGGTGGGTCCCCGCCCGCCGCTGCCGCGGGAGGTCGACCAGTACGGGACCGACGTCCGCCGGCGCCTGCTGGTCCGCCCGGGCATCACCGGGCTGTGGCAGGTCAGCGGCCGGTCGGACCTCTCGTGGGAGGAGTCCGTGCGCCTGGACCTCCGCTACGTGGAGAACTGGACCGTCGGGCTGGACCTGTCGATCCTCTGGCGCACCCTCAACGCGGTCGTCGGCGGGCGCGGCGCGTACTGACGAGACCACCGCGCCACCGACCCTCGTCGTGGCCCTCGTCTTCGGCCCCCGCCGCCGAGGACACCGCGGCGGGCGGCGTCGGTGAGCGCGGCTCGGCGCCCCCGCTTCCCTATGCTGCGTGGGTGTCCCCGGCCCGCTCCGCTGACCCCCGGGCGGCGCGGGTGCCGGTCGAGGTGACCGACCTCGCGGTCGCCACCGCCCGCGCGGCGGCCGACACCCTGCTCGGACTGCGCCGTTCCCTCGGCCACACCGACCCCGCCCGGCTGAAGGCGGCCGGCGACGCCACCGCCCACGACCTCATCGTCGACGCCCTGTCCCGCGGGCTGCCCGAGGCCGCCATCCTCTCCGAGGAGGCCGCCGACGACCCGGCCCGCCTCACCGCCCCCCTGGTCTGGATCGTCGACCCGCTGGACGGCACCCGGGAGTTCGGGGAGGCCGGCCGCACCGACTGGGCGGTCCACATCGCCCTCTGGGACGCCGAGCTGGACGACCTGTCCCTCGGGGTGGTCGCGCTGCCCGGCCTGGGGGTCGTGCACGCGTCCAGCCGCCCGACGCCGGTGCCGGCGCACCGCGGGGGGCCCTGGCGGATCGCGGTCAGCCGCACCCGCCCGCCGGCCTGGGCCCACCCGGTGGCCG
>CAXSIB010000361.1:0-3759 GCA_964237095.1 uncultured Actinomycetales bacterium | reverse complement strand
CGGTCGGCGGCGGGTCGGTGGTCGGCGGCAGGTCGGCGAGGGCGAGCCGGACGGCCCGGCGGACCGCCGCGACGGCCGGGTGCGGGCCCGTCAGGAGTGGCACCCGCAGCGGGCGAGGCCCACCGCGGCGTCGTCGAGCCGCTCCTCCGCGTCCTCGTCGTCCGCGGCGCCGGCGACCATCAGGACGAAGACCACCGGGTCGGCCGACCTCGGCACGACGTAACCGGCGAGGGCGTGGACGCCGGTCAGCGTGCCGGTCTTCGCGACCACCCGCCCGGCCGCGGCCCCCCGGGATCCCCCCATCCGGTCAAGCAGGCTGCCCGACCGGCCCGCGACGGGCAGGCCCGTGACGACGGCCGACAGCCGGGGCGTCCACAGGTCGCGGCGGATGACGGCCGCGAGGGTGACCGGCCGGACGCGGTCGCCGTGCGCGAGGCCGCTGCCGTCGTCCTGGACGGTCCCCGCGAGGTCGATGCCGAGCGCGGTCAGGCGGGCGCGCACCGCCCGCGACGCCCCGACCGAGCTCGCCGGCACCGACGTGCCGACGGCGACCTGGCGGAGGAGCGTCTCGGCGTAGTCGTTGTCACTGGCCTGCAGCAGGTGCCGGAGCAGGGCCGCGAGCGTCGGCGACGACACCGCCGCGAGGACCCGCGCGGCCGCCGGGGCCCGTGTCCGGGTGACCCCGCCGGCCACGGTGATGCCGTCGACCCGCAGCATCCCGGCGAACACGGCGCCCGCGGACCGGGCCGGGTCGGCGACCCGGACCGCGGACCCGGGCCGGACCCGGCCGTTGTCGACCGAGAGCGCGTCCACGGGGGCGACGAAGCCCTCCGGCACGTCGCGGCGGGGCCAGGCCGGGTTGACCGCAGGCCCGGCGAAGAGGGTGTCGTCGACCCGGAGCGTGACCCGGCGGACACCCTGCGCCCGGAGCGCCCGGACGGTCAGGGCCGCGAGCCCGGGGAGCCGCGCCGGCCCGGTGACCGCGGTCGAGGCCACGGGCGCGGTGGCGGCGACGGCGCCGCCGACGCTGGTCAGCGACGGGTCCCCGCCGCCGACCAGCACGAGGTGGGCGACCCCCGCGGACGCCCCCGCGAGCACGACCCGGGTCGCGAACCGGTGTCCGGCCCCCCAGCGGTCGAGGACCGCGGTCGAGGTCAGGAGCTTCAGCGTCGACGCCGGGGTGACCGCGCGGGCACCGCCCGCGGAGAAGCGGACGGCGCCGGTCCACGGGTCGGCCACGAGGTACCCGGACCGCGGGGCGACCGCCGGCGCCCGGTCGAGCGGGGCGAGGACCCGCCGGAGCCCGGCCGCGGACGCGGGGCCGGCCGGGGACCGCGGGAGGCGGGCGAGGACGGAGCCGGGGGGCGGCACGCGGTTCGCGTAGGGGTCGCGGCCGGCGGAGGGCAGGGTCGACGGGCGCCCGGCGGACGGGGTCGTGGTCGGGGTGGCGGTCGGGCTCGCCGGAGGGCGGGCGGGAGCCCACGGGGTCGTGGCCCGCGCCGGGGTCGTGGTCGGGCCCGAGCCCGTGGGCGGAGTCGGGGCCGGGACCGGGGTGGTGGTGGGTGCCGCGGCTGCGCTGCCGCCCGTGCAGGCCGCCGGCACGACCGCGAGCAGGACGGCGACGGTGGTCACCGCGCGGGCCGCACCCGGTGCGCCGAGCAGGCGGGGCCGGGGACCGCTGCGCATGCCAGGACCATAGGGGCGATCAGCGGTCGCGGTGCGTCACCGGTGGCAGCCGCACCGCACCAGGTGCGAAGCGAGCACGTCGATCGCCGACTGGGCCGCCTCCGTCCCGGGCACGTCGTCGGCCAGCACGACGACCACGAGGGGGCCGGCGCTGCGGGTCAGGACGTACCCCGCCAGGTCGTCGACCCCGGTCAGCGTGCCGGTCTTCGCGACGACGAGCCCGCGCCCGACGGCCGCGGCGCCGGTGAACCGGCCGGCCAGGGTCCCCGAGCGCCCGGCCACCGGGAGGCTGCGGGGCACCACGACGAGGCGGGGGGCGCGCAGGTCGAGGGCGACGACCCGGGCGAGGACGAGCGGGGCGATCCGGTCGCCGCGGGACAGCCCGCTGCCGTCGAGCAGGGTCGTCCCGGCCGCGTCCACCCCGAGGGCCGCCAGTTCGGCCAGCGTCGCCGCGGCCGCCCCCGCGAAGCCGGCGGGCCGGCCGGCGGCGACGGCGACCTGGCGGGACAGGGTCTCCGCGTAGTCGTTGTCACTGGCCAGGAGCAGGTGGTGGACGAGGTCGACGAGCCGGGGCGAGCGGACCGACGCGATCGTCGTCGCGGCCGCCGGGAGGTCGATCCGGTCGGCGTCGGTGCCGGACACCGTCAGCCCGGCGTCGGCGAGGGCGTCGGCGAACGCGGTCCCCGCGCTCGCCCCGGGGTCCGCGACGCGGGCGATCGACCCCGGGACCCGGCGGCCGCCGTCCAGGGACAGCGCGTCCACCGGGCCGACGATCCCGTCGGACACGTAGTCCGCGGGCCAGCTGGCCGCGGTGCCCGCGCCGCTGCCCGCGCCCGGGAAGAGGTCGTCGTCGACGGAGACGCTGACGTCGCGGACGCCCCGGGCCCGCAGTGCGGCCACCGTCCGGGCCACCAGGTCCGGGAGCCGGGCCGGGTCGGCGACCGGCTCGTCGGCGGCGTCGCCGGACAGGGTCGCGCCCGCCGCCGCCTGCGTGAGCGAGGGGTCCCCGCCGCCCACGATGAGGAGGCGGGCCACGCCGCCGGACGTGCCGGCGAGCTCGACGCGCGTCTCGAAGCGGTGGGCGGGGCCGAGGCGGGCGAGCACGGCGGTCGCGGTCAGCAGCTTCGCCGTCGACGCGGGGGTGAAGGGGGTCCCGCCGTGCGCGGCCGCGAGGACGGCGCCGGTCGCCGGGTCGAGGACCACGTAGCCGCGGGAGGACCCGAGACCGGCCGCGGCGGGGGCGGACCCGAGCGCGACGAGGACGCCCGCGGCCGTGGGTGACGTCCCGCCGGCCGTGGCGGCGAGTGTCGCGAGCACCGAGCCCGGACTGCTGCTCAGCCCGGACGCAGCCGGCGACCCGGCGACCCGGCTGGGACCCGGGGAGACCGTGACGACGTCCGGGCCGCCGCCCGCGCCGACCGCCGAGGTGGGTCCCGTGCTCCCCGTGCAGCCGGTGACCCCGGCCGCGAGGACGGCGGCCAGGACGGGTGCGAGGAGGGCGGTGCGCGCGTCGGCGCGGGGTCGGGGCACGGCGGCGGCTCCCTCGTCGTCCGGCGGGCGGCTCCCCGTCCTGTGCAGGACCGGGAGGGTCGGTGTCCTGCGCGAGGATAGGGGCGCAGTCCCGGGCCGCCTCTGTGGTCGGACGGGTCCCCCGCACGGAGGAGACGCACGTGGAGTTCGACGTCCTGATCGAGATCCCCAAGGGTCAGCGGAACAAGTACGAGATGGACCACAAGCTCAACCGGCTGCGCCTGGACCGGACGCTGTTCACCTCGACGCAGTACCCGGCCGACTACGGCTATGTCGAGGAGACCCTCGGCCAGGACGGCGACCCCCTCGACGCCCTCGTCCTCGTGCAGGAGCCGACGTTCCCCGGCTGCCTGATCAGCGCGCGCACGATCGGGATGTTCCGGATGACCGACGAGGCCGGCCCCGACGACAAGCTCGTCTGCGTCCCCGCGACGGACCCCCGCCAGGCCCACCTGAAGGACATCGGCGACCTGCCGGTCTACGACCGTCTGGAGATCCAGCACTTCTTCGAGGTCTACAAGGACCTCGAGCCCGGCAAGAGCG
>CAXSIB010000360.1:0-3775 GCA_964237095.1 uncultured Actinomycetales bacterium | reverse complement strand
CGGGCTCGGCCGGGTGGTGGACGGTGTCGACGCGCTGCGGGTGGCGGCCCGCGACGAGCTGCGCCGGGGCGCCCACCACCTGAAGGTCATGGCCGGCGGCGGCGTCGCCTCCCCGACCGACCGGATCGACTCGACCCAGTACTCGATGGAGGAGCTCCACGCGGTGGTCGGGGAGGCCACCGCGGCGAACCGGTACGTCGCCGCGCACGCCTACACCGCACGGGCGGTGAACCGGGCGCTCGAGGCGGGCATCCGGTCCATCGAGCACGGCAACCTCCTCGACGACCGCAGCGTCGAGCTGCTGCTGGCCCACGACGCCTTCCTCGTGCCGACGCTCGTCACCTACCAGGCGCTGAAGGAGGAGGGGATGGAGCACGGGCTGTCCCGCGACAGCTGGGACAAGGTCGACACCGTGCTCGGCGGCGGCCTGGGCGCGCTCGAGCGGGCGGCCCGCGGCGGGGTCCGGATCGTCTACGGCTCGGACCTGCTCGGCGGGATGCAGCGCCACCAGGCGCGGGAGTTCCGGATCCGCGCGGAGGTCCAGCCGGTGCTCGACGTCATCCGGTCCGCGACGACCGTCGCCGCGGAGCTGGTCGGCCTGGTGGGCGAGATCGGGGTGGTGGCGCCCGGTGCGCACGCCGACCTGCTCCTGGTCGACGGCGATCCGCTGACCGACGCCGGCGTGCTGGCCGAGCCGGCGACCCATCTGCGCGCGGTCGTCCAGGCGGGTCGGCTGGTCCTCGACCGCCGCTGACCCGGCCGCCGGTCGCTCGGGGCGGGACGGGCGGCGGGGCCCGGTTGGATGGGGCCGTGTCGAACCCCCGCGCGAGCCCGGCCACGCCCGCCGCCCGGCTCGGGCTGGTGCTCGCCACCCTCGCGGTGGCCGGCTTCGACCTGCGCACCGCGGTGACCAGCGTCAGCGCGGAGCTCCCCCAGGTCACCCGCGGGCTGGCCGCCCCGGGCCTGTTCGGCGGGGTGGCGTCCACGTCGGCGCCGCTGGTGTTCGCGGTCGCCGGCTTCGTGGCGCCGTCGGTGCTCCGGCGGGCCGGGCTCGTGCGCGGCCTGGTCGTGGCCCTCGCAATCACGACCGGCGGGCTCGTCCTGCGCGCGGTCGCCCCCGGCGCCGCGCTCTTCCTGCTCCTCGGGATCCCCACGCTGGCCGGCCTCGGGGTCGCGAACGTCGCGCTCCCGGCGGTGGTCAAGGAGTTCCTGCCGCACCGCATCGGGCTCGGGACCGCCGTCTACACGGCGATGCTGTCCGTCGGGACCGCCACGGCGGCCGCCCTGACCGTGCCGGTCGCCCAGGCCACCGGCACGTGGCGGACGGGTCTCGCGGTGTGGGCGCTGCCGTCGGTCGCCGCCGTCGTGCTGTGCCTGCTGCTCCGCCGGGGCGGCCGCAGCGACCGGGCCGGCCGGACGTCAGCGGTCGATGCGCTGGCGGGGACCGAGGCACTCGCCACCGCGGGTACCCCCCGGCTGACCATCGCCGCCGTCGCCCGGACCCGCCTCGGCTGGTCGCTCGCGGTGCTGATGGGCGGGCAGTCCGCGTCGTCCTACGTGATGCTCAGCTACCTCCCGTCGATCGCCGCGGACCACGGGTACGACGCCCGTACCGGCGGGCTGCTGCTCAGCCTGTTCTCCCTGCTGGGGCTGTCGGCGTCGGCGCTGCCCCTCGTCCTCGGCCGGCTGCGGGACCACCGGGTCGTGATCGTCGTGCTCGCCGCGTGCTGGGCGGCCGGGGACCTGCTCACCGCGTTCCGGCCGGGCGCCGCGTGGGTCTCGGTGGTCCTGCTCGGGGTCGGGTCGTCCCTGTTCACCGTCGGGCTGCTGCTGTTCCCCCTCCGGTCGCGGACCCCCGCCGGGACGGCCGCCCTGTCCGGGTTCGCCCTCGCGGTGGCCTACGTGATCACCGCGGCCACCGTGTTCACCGCCAGCGCCGTCCGCCAGGCCACCGGGACGTGGGAGGGGGTCCTCGTCGCGATGGCCGCGTCGATGGCCCTCGTGACGGCGGCCGGCCTCGTCGCCGGGCGGCCCGGCAGCATCGAGGCGGCCGCCGGAGTGCTGCCCGGCCCGCCGCCGAGCTCGCCTCCGGCGCCTCCGGCGGCGCCGGCGGCGCCGGTCAGGTCTCGGGGTGCAGGGTCCAGCTCTCGATGACGGGGTTGGCGAGCAGCCCGTCGGCGGCCTCCCGGAAGCGGGCGAGGGCGGCCTCGTCGAGCTCGCCGTCGACCTCGACCACGAACCGCTTGCCCTGCCGGACGTCGGTGATCCCGCTGAAGCCCAGCCGGGTCAGCGCGGCGTGCACGGCCTGGCCCTGCGGGTCCAGGATCTCCGCGCGCGGCATGACCTCGACCACGATGCGCGCCATGGCGGGCACCCTAGCCAGCGCCCCGGCGGCGTCCGGCCCGGACCCGAGTCGCCCGCGCCGGGTGACGGGCGTACGAAGTAGTCGCAGCGCGGGACAGCGCGGCACCACCGGGGACGAGGAGCGCAGTCGTGGCGAGAGCAGTGCGGTTCGACCGGTACGGGGGCGTCGACCAGCTCCACGTGGCCGACGTGGACGTCCCGCGGGCCGCGGCCGGCGAGGTCGTCGTGGCCGTCCGGGCCGCCGGCATCAACCCCGGCGAGTCCGTGATCCGCCAGGGGTACCTCGACGCGGTGTTCCCGGCGACGTTCCCGTCCGGGCAGGGCAGCGACCTCGCGGGGATCGTCAGCGAGGTCGGGGAGGGCGTGGCGGAGATCGCCGTCGGGGACCGCGTGCTCGGCTGGTCGGCGCGGCGGTCGAGCCAGGCCCAGTACGTCGCCGTGCCCGCGGACCAGCTGATCATCAAGCCGGACGCGCTGTCCTGGGAGGTCGCCGGCTCCCTGTACGTCGTCGGGGTGACCGCCTGGGCGGCGGTCCGGGCCGTCGGCGCGGGCCCGGGGGACACGGTCGCGGTGTCCGCCGCGGCAGGGGGCGTCGGCGTGGTCACCGTGCAGCTGCTGAAGGTCCGCGGGGCGACGGTCATCGGGATCGCCTCGCCGGCCAACCACGACTGGCTGTCCGCGCTCGGGGTGGTGCCCGTCGGCTACGGCGACGGCCTCGCGGACCGCATCCGGGCGCTCGCGCCCGACGGGGTGGACGCGTTCATCGACCTGTTCGGGCCGGAGTACGTCGACCTGGCCCTCGACCTCGGCGTCGCGAAGGACCGCATCGACACGGTCATCGCGTTCGACGCGGCGAAGGAGAAGGGCGTGAAGTCCGAGGGCAGCACGGAGGCCACGAGCACCGAGGTCCTGGCGGAGATGGCGGAGCTGGTCGCGTCGGGCCGGATCGTGGTGCCGATCGCCGCCACCTACCCCCTCGAGCAGGTCCGCGACGCCTTCACCGAGCTCGACAAGCGGCACACCCGCGGCAAGATCGTGCTGGTCCCCTGACGACCGCCGCCCGCCCGCCCGGGTCCGGCCTCCCGGGGTCCGGCCGGCCCGGGCCCGCCCGGTGATCGTCACCCTCGACGCCGCGTCCGGCGTCCCCGCCTACGAGCAGGTCCGCGCCCGCGTCACGGAGCTGGTCGCGGCCGGCACGCTGGCCCCGGGGACGCCGCTGCCCGCGGTGCGCACGCTGGCCGCCGAGCTGGGCATCTCCCCGGGCACGGTCGCGAAGGCGTACCGGCTGCTCGACGCGGCGGGGGTCACGACCGCCCACCGGGGGCTCGGCACCCTGGTGGCGGCCGGCTCCGCGGCGTCGGCCGACTCCCTCGCGGCGGTGCGCACGGCGGCCGCGGCCTACGCCCGCACC
>CAXSIB010000359.1:0-3776 GCA_964237095.1 uncultured Actinomycetales bacterium | reverse complement strand
GCCCCTTGGCAGCGGCGTAGAGCCCGCCGACGACGGCGCCGAGCCCCATCACGCCCGTCATGAACCCGTAGGTGCGCGAGCTGCCGTGGAAGGTCTGCTGGGCCAGGACGGGCAGCACCACCTGGAACTCGTACCCGAGGCAGCCCACGATCCCCATCATCAGCAGGGGGACGGCGAGGGTCGGCGCCTCACGGACGTAGTGCAGGCCATCCCGCAGCTGGCCGCGGCCCCGACCGGTGGGCTTCGACGGGGCGAGCGCGGTGGTGTCGAGGGTCAGCAGGGACACGACGACGGCGGCGAAGCTGACCGCGTTGACGAGGAAGCAGATCCCCGTGCCCCCGGCGGCGATGACGATCCCCGCCACCGCGGGACCGATCGCCCGGGCCGCGTTCACCAGCACCGAGTTCAGGGTGACGGCGTTGCGGAGGTCCTTCGGCCCGACCATCTCCAGGATGAACGCCTGGCGGGCCGGGTTCTCGAAGGTGTTGTTCAGCCCCAGTAGGAGGGCGAGGGCGAAGACCTCCCACAGGACGACGGTGTGGGTGACGGTGAGCAGACCGAGCACGAGGGCCAGGACGCCCATCGCCGCCTGCAGGACGACCATCAGCCGCCGCTTGTCCACGCGGTCGGCGACCACCCCGCCGTAGGGGCCGAGCAGCAGCACCGGCAGCGTCTGGACCGCGACGACGAGGCCGATCGCGGTCGCCGAGTGGGTCAGCTGCAGGACCAGCCAGGACTGGGCCACCGTCTGCATCCAGGTGCCGATGAGCGAGATCGCCTGACCCGAGTAGTACCGGCGGAAGTTCGGGTTCTCCAGCGAGGCGAAGGTCTGGCGCGCCGCGGTGCCGGCGTTCACCGCACACCTCCCGCGTTGACCGCGGTCAGCTCGCGGGCCAGGGCCTCCATCGCGGGCACGGCGGCCAGGACGGCGGCGGCCTCGGCCGCGGTGAGCCGCGCCAGGGCCTCGGCCAGCGCAGCGGTCCGGCGGTCGCGGACCTCCTCGTGGACGACCCGGCCGGCCGGGGTGACCCCCACCAGCGCCGCACGGCGGTCACCGGCGTCGGCCGACCGCTCCAGCAGGCGCAGGTCGACGAGCCGGCCGACGACCCGGGACAGCATCGTGGGGTTGAGGGTCTCGATGTCGGCCAGCTCGGCGAGCCCCAGCGGCCCCCGCCGGGCGACCACACCGAGGACCGAGACCTGCGTGGGCGTCAGCCCGGCCTGCGGGTCCGACGACGAGGCGTTGAGCCGCCGCGCGAGGCGTCCGATCCCGGCCCGCAGCCGCGCGGGGCCGTCCTCGTCGAGATCTCGCCCGGACCCCGGGACCGCCGTCGGAACGTCCACCACCTGCTGTGCCACCCGAGCTCCTCGCCGCCATAACTTGCCTGCCGGCAAGCATACGACGGACGGCTCAGGACCGGTCCACCGGCCGGGCACCGGTCGTCGGTCCGGCGTCGGTGTCGGTGTCGGTGTCGGTGTCGGCGAACTCGACCCGGGGTTCGACGTCGATCTCGGTCCGCAGCGAGTTGGCGACGTAGCACTCGCGGTGCGCGACCTCGACGAGGTGGCGCACGCGCTCCGGCGTCGGTCCCGCGGTCACGACGATCCGGGGGCGCAGCAGGATCCGGGTCAGGCGGAGCGGGCGCTCGTCACCGGGCATGACCCCTTCGGCGTGGTCCTCGTAGGCGAGGACGTCGATCCGGGCCCGGGCGGCGACCGCCAGGAAGGACAGCAGCTGGCACGAGGCGGCGGCCATCACCAGCAGCTGCTCGGGATTGAGATGATCCGGATCACCCAGGAAGGCGGTGTCGGCCGAGAGGACGAGGGCGTCCCGGGCCGGCGCCGCCGTGGCCGAGTGCTCGCGGCGGTAGTGCGGGTGGCCGGCGCCCGTCGAGCCGGTCCAGGCACAGTGCACCCGGTAGGTGTGGTCGGCGCTCACGAGGGTCCGCCCTGCTGTCGGTGGTGGGGGGTCCGGCCGGCGCGGCGGTGCTGGCCCCGACCGCGGGCGACACGGTATGCCTGGGGTGCAGCGACGGAACCGGCGGTGGGAGGGGCGGGCACATGGAGACCTGGGTCAGGAACATCTGGGCGGTGACGCTGTTCGTGGAGGACCTCGACGCGGCGAAGGAGTTCTACGGCCGGGTGTTCGCCGTGCCGGTGGAGTTCGCCGACGACACCTCCGCGGTGTTCCGGTTCGGCGAGACCCTCGTCAACCTGCTGGCGGTCGCCGCGGCCCCGGAGCTGGTCGACCCCGCCCCGGTGGCCGATCCCGCCGCCGGGACCCGCGCGGTGTTCACCCTGCCGGTGCCCGACGTCGACGTGCTGTGCGAGCAGCTGCGGGAGCGGGGCGTGACCCTGCTGAACGGCCCGGTGACCCGCCCCTGGGGCCCGCGGACGGCCAGCTTCCGCGATCCCGCCGGGCACGTCTGGGAGATCTCCTCCTGAGGCCGGGGACCACCTCGTCCCGGGCGCCTGGGGACCTCCCGGGCCGGCGGGTCAGGAGATCGCGGCGCCGAAGAGGTGCCCGATCGCGTAGGTGATCGCGAGACCGGCCGCCCCGCCGATGAGGACCCGGATGACCGGGCGGCGCGCGGCCGCCCCGCCGATCCGGGCGGCGACCGCGCCCGTGAGCGCGAGGGCGATCAGGACGGCCACCACGGTGACCGGGAGCCGCCACGCCGCCGGCGGCAGCAGGATCGCCACCAGCGGCAGCGCCGCGCCGATCGTGAACGACAGCGCCGAGGCCGCCGCCGCCTGGACCGGGCTGGCCAGGTCGTCCTGGTCGATGCCGAGCTCCACGTCGAGGTGGGCGGTCAGCGCGTCGTGCGCGGTCAGCTCCGCGGCGACGGTGGCCGCCGTGGTCGCCGACAGCCCCTTCGCCTCGTACAGCGCGGTCAGCTCGGCGAGCTCCTCGTCCGGGGTCTCCTCGAGCTCCCGGCGCTCCTTCGCGACGAGCGCCGTCTCGGTGTCGCGCTGGGTGCTGACCGAGACGTACTCCCCGAGCGACATCGAGACGGCACCGGCGACGAGACCGGCCAGACCGGCGGTGAAGATCGGGCCGCGGCTGTTCGTGGCGCCCGCGACCCCGACGACGATCCCCGCGACCGAGACGATCCCGTCGTTCGCGCCGAGGACCCCCGCACGCAGCCAGTTCAGCCGGCCCGCGAGGCCCCCCTCGTGCGGCTCGTCGGGGTGGGTCGCGCCCGCGACGGCGGCGGGCGCCGCGGTCGCGGCCGTGGGGTCGGGGATCAGCGCCGGGGTGCTCACCCCCCCGATTGTCGTCAGGAACAGCCCGCTGACCAGCAAGGACAGCCTCACCACAGTGGCCGGTCCCCGTGGGTCGACCGGCGGGTTCAGCCGGTCGTCGCGGTGGTCGGCGCCGTCAGGTCGTAGACGGTCTGGCCGCCGACGGTCCTGGCGGTGAAGTGCGCCTCGACCCAGCTGGTGATCGCGCTGCCGGTGCCGCTGCCGCCGCCCATCCCCCCGCCGCCGCCGCTGCCGGAGCCGACGAACCAGTGGACCGAGCCGTCGGCCACCCACGCCTGGAACCGGGCCAGGGTCGGGGCCGCGTCGCTGCCGCTCCAGCCGCCGATCGCCATCACGGCGGTCCCGCTGGCCAGCTCGAGGTCGGCCGCGGACTGGTCGCCGATCACGGCGGCCGCCCACCGGGTGTCGCCGGCCTTCAGCAGCGTGGTCAGCGCGGCGCTGGTGGTCGTGCCGGCTCCGCCGCCCTGGCCGCCGGTCCCGCTCGGCGCGCCGGTCGTGCCGGTCCTCCC
>CAXSIB010000358.1:0-3782 GCA_964237095.1 uncultured Actinomycetales bacterium | reverse complement strand
GCGGCGGGCGGCCTCGGCGACCGAGCCGGAGAGCGACGGGTAGACCGTGAAGGCCTGCGCGACCTGGTCGACGGTGAGCCGCGCCGCGACCGCGAGGGACAGGGAGTGGATGAGCTCGCTGGCGTGTGGCGCGACGATCGCGCCGCCGGTGACGGTGCCCGAACCCGAGCGCGCGTAGACCTTCACGAAGCCCGCGTGGATGCCCTCCATCTTGGCCCGGGGGTTGCCGGCCAGCGGGAGCAGCACGGTCATCCCGCCGGCGTCGGGGCCGGTCGGGCCGCCGACGGTGGCGATCTCCGGCTCGGTGAAGATGGTCGCGCTGACCTGGCGGAGGTCCAGCGGGCGGACGGCGTCGCCGAGGGCGTGCCACATCGCGATCCGGCCCTGCATCGCCGCGACCGAGGCCAGCGGCAGGACCCCGGTGCAGTCCCCGGCGGCGTAGATCCCGCCGGCGGACGTCCGGGAGACCCGGTCGACGACGACGTGGCCGGACGTGTCGGTGTCCACCCCGGCCTCGGCCAGCCCGAGGTGCTCGGTGTTGGGCACCGACCCGACCGCCAGCAGGCAGTGGCTGCCCGACACCGTGCGGCCGTCGGTGAGGGTGACGACGACCCCGCTGCCCGTCCGGACGACCGACGCGGCCCGCGAGCGGGACAGCACGGTCAGCCCGCGCGCGGCGAAGACGCCCTCGAGCAGCGCGGCCGCATCGGTGTCCTCCCCGGGCAGCACCTGGTCCCGCGACGACACCAGCGTGACCTGCGCCCCGAGCCCGGCGTAGGCGCTGGCGAACTCGGCGCCGGTCACCCCGGAGCCCACGACGACGAGGTGCTCGGGGACCTCCGGGAGGTCGTAGACCTGAGTCCAGGTGAGGATGCGCTCACCGTCGGGCTCGAGCCCGGGCTGCCCGTCGCGGCCCGGGATCGACCGCGGCCGGGCCCCGGTGGCGATCAGGACGACGTCCGCGGCCAGGGTCGTCCGGGCCCCGGGACGACCGCCGACCCCGGGACGACCGCCGGCGCCGGGCCCACCGACCTCACCCGCCCGACCGGCCCCGACCGAGCCGGCCTCGTCTGTGCCGTCGCCGGAAGCCGGGACCTCGGCCACGACGACCTGGCGCGCCCCGCCGACCGCCGACGAGGCTCCCGGGTGCCGCCCGCTCGCGAGCCGGGCGCGCCCGCGCAGCAGCCGGACCCCGGCGGTCTCGAGGCGGGCGGCGATGTCCTCGGACTGGGCGTGGGCGATGTCGAGGATGCGGCCGTCGACCATCTCCAGGTCGACCGGCGCGGACCCGGTGGTCGCGAGGCCCAGCTCCTCCCCCGCGCCGGCCCGCAGCCGCACCCCCGCGGCCGCGACCAGGGTCTTGCTCGGCACGCAGTCGGTCAGGACCGCCGAGCCGCCGATCCCCGCCGGGTCGGCCACCGTCACCTGCGCCCCGAGCTGCGCCGCGACCAGCGCCGCCTCGTACCCGCCGGGCCCGCCGCCGATGACCACCACACGCGTCACTGTCGCCACGCCCCCATCCTCCCCGGCGGCCCGGGTGGCCGTCGGTCCGGGGCGCCGGCCGCCGCTAGGGTCCGCCCGTGGGCCTCTACGCCGCGTACGGCTCCAACCTGGATCCCGAGCAGATGGTGTCGCGGTGCCCGCACTCCCCGCTGCGCACCACCGGCTGGCTGCGCGGCTGGCGGCTCACGTTCGGCGGGGAGGACCTCGGCTGGGACGGCCCGCTGCCCACGGTGGTCGAGGAGCCGGAGGACCCGGAGGCCCGGGTCTTCGTGGCCCTCTACGACGTCTCCGAGCTCGACGAGGAGGTCCTCGACCGCTGGGAGAGCGCCGACACCGGCCTCTACACCAAGATCCGGGTCCGGGTCAGCGCGCTGGACGGCGACCACGCCGCGTACCTCTACGTCCTCGACGCGTACGAGGGCGGCCTGCCCTCCCCGCGCACCCGCGACACCGTGATCGACGCGGCCTCGGCCGCGGGCGCGCCGCCGGACTACGTGGCGGAGCTCATCGCGCGGCCGGTCGGCGACCGGTGACCACCGGGACCACCGGGACGGCCCCGGACGTCGACGCCCCGCTGCGGACGGCGGTCACGGCGTGGCGGGCCGAGGACCCCGACCCGGCGACCGCCGCTGAGCTCCGCGACCGCCTGGCCGCCGCCGACGGCGGCGACCCGGACGCCCTGGCCGAGCTGGTCGACGCGTTCTCCGGTCCGCTCGAGTTCGGCACGGCCGGGCTGCGCGGGCGCCTCGGCCCCGGCCCGAACCGGATGAACCGCGTCGTCGTCATGCGCGCGGCGGCCGGCCTGTCGGCCTTCGTCCGCGACGGCCTCGTCGACGGCACGAGCGGCGACACCGGCACCGGCAGTCCCGGCACCGGCACCGGCACCGGCCGAAGCACCGGCCGCCGGACGCTGGTGATCGGCTACGACGCCCGGCACAACTCCGCGGTGTTCGCCCGGGACACCGCGGACATCGCCGCGGGCGCCGGCCTGCGGGCCGTCCTGCTCCCCCGCGCGCTGCCGACCCCGGTGCTCGCGGCCGCCATCCACCTGCTCGGCGCGGACGCCGGGGTCATGGTCACCGCGAGCCACAACCCCGCGCCGGACAACGGCTACAAGGTCTACCTCGGCGACGGCCGGCAGATCGTGCCGCCCGCGGACGCGGACATCGCGGCCCGCATCGCCGCCGTCGGCGCGCTCGCGGACGTCCCGCGCGACCCGGCCGCCGTCGAGACCCCCGACGTCGACGGCCCCGACGGGCTGCTCACCACCTACCTCCGGCGGCTCGGGGTCCTGGTGGGACCGGGCCCCGGCCGGGACGGCCTCCCGCCGCCTGACCAGGGCGGTCACCCGACCGCTGACCCCGAGCCCGACCGGGCCGGTCTGAGCCTCGTCACGACCGCACTGCACGGGGTCGGCGCCCCGGTCCTGGCGGCGGCGCTGGCGGCCGCGGGCTTCACCGACGCGCGCCCCGTCGCGTCCCAGGAGCAGCCGGACCCGGACTTCCCCGGGCTGCCGTTCCCCAATCCCGAGGAGCCCGGGGTCCTCGACGCCGCGATCGCCCAGGCGGGGGCGACCGGCGCCGACCTCGTGCTGGCCTGCGATCCCGACGCCGACCGGTGCGCGGTCGCGATCCCGGACCCCGCTGCCGGTCACACCGAGGCCGGTGCCAGCAGGGACGGTGCCGGTGACAGCGTCCCCGGCTGGCGGCGGCTGTCCGGGGACGAGGTCGGGTCGCTGCTGGCCTGGCGGGTCGTGTCCGACCTGCTGCCCCCGCTCGGCGGCACCGGTCCGGACCAGACCGGCACCGGCGGGACCGGTCCCGACCGCACCGTGCTCGCGACGACGATCGTGTCCTCGACCCAGCTCGACGCGATCGCCGCCAGCGCCGGGGCGCCGGTCGCGCACACCCTGACCGGCTTCAAGTGGCTCACCCGCGCGCCGGGGCTGCGGTTCGCCTACGAGGAGGCGCTCGGCTACTGCGTGGACCCGGTGGCGGTGTCGGACAAGGACGGGATCTCGGCCTGCCTCGTGCTCGCCGACCTCGCGGCCCGGCTGCGGGCGGGCGCGCTGCCCCGCATCGGGCGGACGCTGGCCGACCTGCTCACCCACCTCGACGCGGAGTACGGGGTGGTCGCGACCGCGCAGCTGTCGATCCGGGTGGCCCGCCTCGCGCGCCGCGCGGAGCTGCTCGCGGCGCTGGCCGCGGACCCGCCGGCCACCCTGGGCGGCCTCGCCGTCGAGCGCGAGGACCGCACGATCGCACTCGACGGCGCGACGC
>CAXSIB010000357.1:0-3809 GCA_964237095.1 uncultured Actinomycetales bacterium | reverse complement strand
CAACGCCGGCTCACCTCGGGCGCCCTCACCGGCGCCGTCAAGGGCTGACCCCGTGCTCCCCCCATCCCCGCGCCCACGAAGGAGTAGGCAATGAAGCTGACGAGGCTGGTCGCGGCCACCGCGATCGCCCTGACGACGGCGGGCGCGCTGGCCGCCTGCGGCGGCGGCTCGGACGACACCGCTGCGTCGTCCGGGCCGGTGACGCTGAAGTTCCAGAGCCTGGCCTTCCAGGACCCGACCATCGCCGCGACCAAGACGATCGTGGCCAGCTGGAACAGCGCGCATCCGGAGACGGTCGTGCAGTACGTGCAGGGGAGCTGGGACTCCGTGCACGACCAGCTCGTCACCCAGTTCCAGGGCGGCACCGCGCCGGACATCATCCACGACGAGGCCGCCGACATCGGCGGCTTCGCCACCCAGGGCTACCTCGCCGACCTGTCGCCGCACCTGTCGGCGGGCACGAGGTCGTCGGTCGTCCAGGGCATCTGGGACACGGTGACAGTGGGCGGCAAGGTGGTCGGTGCCCCGACCCTGCTGCAGTCCTACGTGGTGTTCGCCAACACCGCCCTGCTGAAGAAGGCCGGCGTCACCGCCCCGACGGGGGCCACCATGACGTGGGACGCCTTCGCGAAGCTCGCCAAGGCGGCGACCGGCGGCGGGGTGTTCGGCCTCGGCTGGGGTCTCATGCAGCCGACCGCGAGCGTCATGAGCCTCGCGCTGAACTTCGGCGGGAAGTTCTTCACCACCACCGGCGGGAAGTCCACGATCACCGTCGGGCAGGCCGAGCTCGAGGTGCCCCGGCGCATCCACGCGATGGCCTACCAGGACCGGTCCCTCGACCCGACGTCGCTCGGGCAGGCCGGGTCCGACGTGTTCACGGCCTTCCTCAAGGGCCGGTACGCGATGGTCGTCGGCGGCAACTACTCCGCGCAGCAGCTGACCGAGACCGCCCCGGCCGGCTTCACCTGGCTGGTGCTGCCGGCCCTCACCGGGACGTCGAGCGCGCAGGCCGCCGACCCCCAGACCCTGTCGGTGTCGGCGCAGAGCAAGAACGTCGGGCCGGCCGCCGCGTTCGTCGACTACTGCATGCAGGCGGCCAACCTGTCCGCGGTCGCCGAGGGCGACTGGCTCATCCCGTCCTCGGCGACGGCGCGGGCGGCGGTGGCGAAGTCGACCGGCGGCCGCGACGGCTGGTCCCAGGCCCTCGGCTACGGCAGCACCCTCACCCAGGCTCCGTTCCAGTCGGTCACCGCGTATCCGCAGTGGAAGACGCAGATCGCGACGCCGGCGCTGCAGAAGTACTTCGGGAACCAGATCAGCCTGGACGCCCTCGGACAGGCGCTCACCCAGGGGTGGTCGCAGGTCGGGAACGCATGAGAGCCCCCGGCAGCCCGGGTGCCGACGGCCTGCGGGACAAGGCCGTCGGCGCCCTGGTCGGGGCCGCGGTCGGGGACGCCCTCGGCGGGGCCACCGAGGGATTCAGCCCGGAGCAGATCCGGGCCCGCCACCACGGCTGGGTGACGGGCATCGTCGGGCCGTTCAACGAGGACTGGCGGAACGCCCGGCCCATCGCCCCGTTCCACAAGGGCGACGGGCACGTCACCGACGACACCCTCATGACCCACGCCCTGGTGGAGGTGTACGCCAAGCGCCGGGACCACCTCGACGCCTACGCCGTGGCGGCGGACCTCGTCCCGCTCCTCGTGGACGGGAAGCGGTGGGTGCCGGAGCTGGAGACCGACGCCCTGCTGCTGCACCGGCTGTTCCTGGCGGAGAAGTGGATCGTCGCGCGGCTGCACTACGGCCACGTCGACCCCCGCGAGGCCGGCGTGGGCAACATCGTCAACTGCGGCGCGGCGATGTACATGGCGCCGTCGGGATCGCGAACGCCGGGTCGCCGGTGACCGCCTACGCCGAGGCGGTCGACGTCGCCGGCGCCCACCAGTCCAGCTACGGCCGCGAGGCGGCGGGGGTGTTCGCCGCGGCCGTCGCGGCGGCGATGACCCCGGGGGCCTCGGTGGAGGACGTGGTCCAGACCTGCCTCGACTGCTCCCACGACGGGACCCGGGCGGCGATCGACGCGGTGTGCCGCGAGGCCCGGGCGCTGTCCGACTGGCAGTCGGCGCTGCCGCGGCTGCGGGCGGCCGTCGCCCCGTTCGACTCGGTCGGGGAGGACTACCGCCGACCCGGCCTGGACGCGAGGAGGCCGAGCCGGACCCGGTCGATCGAGGAGCTGCCGGTGGCGCTCGGGCTGCTGGTGGTCACCGGCGGGGCCTTCCCCGCCGCGGTGCTCGGCGCGGTCAACTACGGCCGCGACGCGGACTCCATCGCGACGATGGCAGGCGCCGTCAGCGGCGCCCTCGGCGGCCGGGAGGCGGTGCCCGCGGAGTGGCGGGACGCCGTCGCCGCGAGCAGCCGCCTGGACCTGGAGACCGTCGGGCACACGATGGCCGAGGTCGCCGCGGAGGTGTTCGACCGCGACAGCGCCCGGGCCGCCCAGCGGGCCGAGCGGATGCGGGCGCTGCGGTCGCCGGTGGGCGACCTCGTCGCGGACGGGGTCACCGCGTGCGCCTGAGCTGGGTGCAGCCGGAGGACCTGCTCGTGCACGGGTTCGCCGCCGCCGAGGAGGAGGGCGTCCGGACCGCCGGGCTGCGGGGCCGGTGGGAGGCCGCCGGGGGCCCGGCCGTGCCACCGGCCGGGGGCGTCTCCGAACCGCCGGTGTCGCCGGCGCTGAGGGAGCTGGCGGGGATCCTGCTGGACGAGCTCGACGAGCTCCCGGGCGCCGACGGCCTGGACGACAGCGAGCCCGACGGCCTGGCGGAGCTCGAGGCCCGGTGGCCGCGGTCCGCCCGCGGGCCCGCGCCGGCGGCGTCGGACCGGCTGGACCGGCTGCACGGCGCGTGGCTCGGGCGCAGCGCCGGCTGCCTGCTCGGGAAGCCGGTGGAGAAGATCCCGCGCGCCGGGATCGAGGAGATCCTGCGGGCCGGCGGCCGGTGGCCGCTGCGGGACTGGTTCACCGGGGTCGGGCTGCCGGGCGAGGTCGCCGACCGCTGGCCGTGGAACCGCCGCAGTGCCGCGACGAGCCTCGTCGAGACGATCACCGGCATGCCGGAGGACGACGACCTCAACTACACGATGCTGGCCCTGTCCGTCCTGGAGACCCGTGGGCCGGACTTCACCACCGACGACGTCGCCCAGGTGTGGCTCGACGCCCTGCCCGCGGGCCGGGTGTTCACCGCCGAACGGGTCGCCTACCGCAACCTGCTGCTCGGGTGGGCACCAGCGGCGGCGGCTGGTCACCACAACCCGTACCGGCAGTGGATCGGGGCGCAGATCCGGGCCGACCTGTACGGCTGGGTCAACCCCGGGAACCCGGTCGCCGCCGCCCGGATGGCGTGGTCCGACGCGCGGCTGAGCCACACCCGCAGCGGGGTGCACGGCGCGCTCTTCGTGGCCGCCTGCTGCGCGCGGGCGCTGACCGCGGACGACGTCGACGAGGTCCTCGACGCGGGCGAGTCGGTGCTCCCGCCGCACAGCCGGGTCCTGCACGCGGTGCGGGAGGGGCGCCGCCTCGGCCGCGCCGGCGGTGACCCCGCCGCCGGCCTGGACGCCCTGCACCGCGCGTACGGCCACCTGCACTGGGTGCACACGGTCAACAACGTCGCCCTCGTCGCGTTCGCCCTGCAGCACGGGCGGGGCCGGTGGGAGCCCTCCGTGACCGTCGCCGTCGTCGCCGGCTGTGACACCGTCTCCGCCGGCGCGACCGTCGCGTCCGTGTGCGGCGCCCTCGCGGGGCCGGCCCGACTGCC
>CAXSIB010000356.1:0-3814 GCA_964237095.1 uncultured Actinomycetales bacterium | reverse complement strand
CGGATGGAGCCGCCGCCGATCTCGTTGCCGTTGCAGACGATGTCGTAGGCGTGGGAGAGGGCCGAGCCCGGGTCGGTGTCGAAGGTGTCGAGGAACTCCGGGCGCGGCGAGGTGAACGCGTGGTGCGTCGCGGTCCAGGCCCCCTCCCCCACGGCGACGTCGTCGGTCTCGCTGGCGAGCTCGAACAGCGGCGCGTCCACGACCCAGACGAACGACCACGCCGCGGTGTCGACCAGGCCGCCGCGGCGGGCGATCTCGTTCCGGGCCGCGCCGAGGAGGGACTGCGACGTCTTCCGCGGGCCGGCCGCGAAGAAGACGCAGTCACCCGCCGCGGCGCCGACGCGCTCGGCCAGCCCGGTCCGCTCGGCCTCGGACAGGTTCTTCGCGACCGGGCCGGACAGCTCGCCGTCGGCACCGACGAGGACGTAGGCGAGACCGCGCGCGCCGCGCTGCTTCGCCCAGTCCTGCCAGGCGTCCAGCGTCCGCCGCGGCTGGGTGGCCCCACCGGCCATGACCACCGCGCCGACGTAGGGGGCCTGGAACACGCGGAACGGCGTGTCGGCGAAGAACGACGTCAGCTCGGTGAGCTCGACGCCGAACCGCAGGTCGGGCTTGTCACTGCCGTAGCGGTCCATCGCGTCGGCGTAGGTCATCCGGGCGATCGGCGTCGGCACGTCGTAGCCGACCAGTGCCCACAGGGCCTTCAGGATCCGCTCGGACAGCTCGATGATGTCGTCGGTCTCGACGAAGCTCATCTCGATGTCCAGCTGGGTGAACTCCGGCTGGCGGTCGGCGCGGAAGTCCTCGTCGCGGTAGCAGCGGGCGATCTGGAAGTACCGCTCCATCCCCGCGACCATGAGCAGCTGCTTGAACAGCTGCGGGGACTGGGGCAGCGCGTACCAGGAGCCGGGCCGCAGCCGGGCCGGGACGAGGAAGTCCCGGGCGCCCTCCGGGGTCGAGCGGGTCAGGGTCGGGGTCTCGATCTCGACGAAGTCCCGTGCCAGCAGGACGTCGCGGGCGGCGGCGTTGACCTTGCTGCGCAGCCGGATGGCCGCGGCCGGCGCCGGGCGGCGCAGATCCAGGTAGCGGTAGCGCAGGCGCGCCTCCTCCCCGACCTCGGCGTGGGCGTCGATCGGGAACGGCAGCGGCGCGGCTTCGGACAGCACGACGACGTCGGTCGCGACCACCTCGACCTCCCCCGTCGGGAGAGCGGTGTTCTCGTTGCCGGCCGGACGCCGGCGCACCTCGCCGGTGACCTGCAGGCAGTACTCCGAGCGCAGCGAGCGCGCGACGGCCTCGTCGTGGACGACGACCTGCGCGACCCCGGAGGCGTCGCGGAGGTCGAGGAACGCCACCCCGCCGTGATCGCGGCGGCCGCCGACCCAGCCGGCGAGGGTCACGGTGGACCCGGTGTCGGTGGGACGCAGGTCCCCGGCGGAGTGGGTGCGCAGCACGGTGGGCGTCGCTTTCCTGGAGGTGGTCGCCCGGGTCGTCCCGGGCTCCGACCAGCCTAGGGACCGCCTCGCGGAGCGCGGGTCGGATTGCGGCGGCGGCTCAGGCCGGGCGGACGAGGCGCGGGTGGCGGTCCTCGTCCGGTGGCGCCCACGTCGCCGGGTCGGCCGGGACCTGCTCGCCGGACCGCAGGTCGCGGACCTCGTGGGCCCGGGTCGCCACGTCGTCGGCGGCAGGGGCGGTGGCGGGGTCGGCAGCGGCCGGCGGGAACCAGACGAAGGGGATCCCGCGGCGGTCGGCGGCCCGGATCTGCTTGCCGTAGCGGGCCGCGGACGCGGACACCTCGACCGGGACGCCCCGGGCCCGCAGCGCGGTCGCGACCGCGGTCGCCGCCGGGCGCGAGGCCTCGTCGGGCAGCGCGACGAGGACCGCGGCGGTCGCGGCCCGGGTGGCGTCGAGCAGCCCGCCGGCGAACAGCCGGGACAGCAGCCGCGACACCCCGATCGAGATGCCGACTCCCGGGTAGCGGTGCCCGTCGGTCTCCGCGAGGGCGTCGTAGCGGCCGCCGGAGCAGATGGAGCCGAGCTGCTCGTGGCCCACCAGTCGCGTCTCGTAGACGGTGCCGGTGTAGTAGTCCAGCCCGCGGGTGATCGACAGGTCCGCGACGACGACGCCCGGGCCGGCGGCCGCGCAGGCGTCGAGGACCGCGGTCAGCTCGGCGAGCCCGGCCTCGACCAGCGGGGCGTCGACCCCGGTGGCGGCCACCGCGGCGCGGACGGCGGCGGCGTCCCCGGACACGGCCGCGAACGCGAGGAGCCGGTCGGCCGCGGGCACCGGCACGGCCATCGCGGTCAGCAGGTCCCGCACGCCGCGGACACCGATCTTGTCCAGCTTGTCCAGCGCCCGCAGGGCCTCGGCGACGTCGCCGATCCCGAGTCCGGTGCAGACGCCCTCGACCAGACGGCGGTTGTTGACCTGCATCCGCAGCGGCGGCAGCGGCAGCCGGGACAGCGCGTCGAGCACCGCCAGCGGGATCTCCGCATCGTGGTGGGCGGGCAGCTCGCCGTCGCCGACGATGTCGATGTCGGCCTGCCAGAACTCCCGGAAGCGACCCTCCTGCGGCCGCTCGCCGCGCCACGCCGGCTGGATCTGGTAGCGCCGGAACGGGAAGGAGAGCTTCCCGGCGTTCTCCAGCACGTACCGCGCGAAGGGCACCGTGAGGTCGAAGTGCAGCCCCAGCCCGGAGTCCCCCGACCCCTCCTCGGCCTGGAGCCGGCGCAGCACGTAGACCTCCTTCGAGGTCTCCCCCTTGGCCAGCAGCTGCTCCAGCGGCTCGACCGCGCGCGTCTGGACCGGGACGAACCCGTGCAGCTCGAAGGCGTGGCGGAGGGTGTCGGTGACCAGCTGCTCGGCGATCCGCTGGCGCGGGAGCCACTCGGGGAAACCGGACAGCGGTGCGGGACGCGGCATGGTGGCGGGCTCCGTGGGCAGGTCGGGGACGGGTCGGACGGGAGACTGCGGGCCGGGTCGGGCGACCGCGGTCCCTCGGCCCGAGGCTATCGACCGGGCGGCCGGAGGCCCCGGTCGCGGGCTCCGCGACCCCGATCTCGGTCCCACCTGCCGCGTGCCTCGACCACAATGGACGTGGCTGCCGGGCGGATGGGTCCCGGCGGGGCTGGGCAGCGGACACGCCCGGGCACATCGCCCGCGAGCTGGCAGGGAGGTCGACCGATGACGGTCGCGCACACGGACGGTACACAGCAGGGGGCTCCCGAGGAGCTCGCCGAGGCGCCGGTGGCGTCGGACGGGGCCACCCCGGAGACGGCGGCGGACCCGGCGGCGGTCGATCCCACGGGGTCGGCGGAGTCCACCGGAGGCCCGGAGACCACGGAGACCACGGCGGCCGAGCCCACCGGGAGCACCGAGGCGGTGGCCGCCGACGGCACCGAGGCGGACCCGGTCGAGGAGGAGTGGCGGCGCGACGAGCGGTTCGAGGCCGAGCTCGCGCAGGTCGAGGACATGGTCCCCGACCGGGTCGACCCGACCGGGGACGCGCCGGACGAGCCTGTGGCCGACGTGGCCGTCCCGGCCGAGAGCTCCGACCCGGCGGAGAGCGCGACCGCCGAGGCCGCCGACTCCGCCCCGGTCGACGAGGTGCTCGGCGAGACCCCCGCCCCGGTGTCCGTGGCGGTCGAGGAGAGCGTGGCGCCCGTCGTCGGGTCCGACGGCCCCGACGAGGCCGACGCCGCACCCGCCGAGGCCGAGGCGGCTCTCGCGGAGACCGTCGACGCCGCGGCGGTGGCTCCGAGCCCCTCGGCCGCGTCCGGGGCCGAGCCCACCTCCGGGCGGCCGACGCCCGGTC
>CAXSIB010000355.1:0-3819 GCA_964237095.1 uncultured Actinomycetales bacterium | reverse complement strand
GCGGTCGTCGGGCTCGGCCCCGCCCCCCGCCTCCGCCCGAGCGGCGCGGTCCTCCCCTCCGACCCGGCCGCAGCCGACGGCGGTGACCCCGACCCGACCAGGTCCGCGGGCACGGTGCCCGCCGGGCACGCGGAGGTCCTCCGACGCGCGGCCGGGCTCGCGGCCGCCGCGTGCACCGGACGGAACCGCGTCCTGTTCGCACTCCCGGCCGGTGACCTGGCCGAGCTGGAGGCGGTCGCCGAGGGGGCTGCGCTCGGTGCCTACCGCTTCGAGACCTACCGGACCGCGGGGCGGACCGGGGCCGGTCCGAAGACCCCGCTGCGGGCCGCGGTCGTCGTCAGCCCGCTCGCCGACGACCGCGGGTCGAGGGCGGCGGCGCAGGCGGCCGTCACCCGCGCCGGGATCGTCGCGGCTGCCGTCGGCCGGGCGCGGGACTGGATCAACACCCCGGCCCTCGACCTGTACCCGCAGGAGTTCGCGGACCGGGCGGGCGCCTGGATCGGCGGGTTGTCCGGGGCGGCCGCGAAGGCCGTCACCGTCGAGGTCCTCGACGAGGCCGCCCTGACCGCCGGCGGCTACGGCGGGCTCCTCGGGGTCGGGCGGGGCTCGGCCCGACCGCCCCGCCTGGTCCGCATCGCCTACCGACCCTCGAAGGCGACGGGGCACGTCGCGCTGGTCGGCAAGGGCATCACCTTCGACACCGGCGGGTACTCGATGAAGCCCCCGGCGGGGATGCTCACGATGAAGTCGGACATGTCCGGCGCGGCCACCGTCGTCGCCGCGGTCCGGGCGGCGGCCGAGCTCGGCATCCGCACCGACGTCACCGTCTACGCCTGCCTGGCCGAGAACATGGTGTCGGCCACCGCCCTGCACCCCTCCGACGTGATCACCATCCGCGGCGGGACGACGGTCCAGGTCGACAACACCGACGCCGAGGGCCGCCTCGTCATGGCCGACGGCCTGGCGCGGGCGAGCGAGGACGGACCCGACGTCGTCATCGACGTGGCCACCCTCACCGGGGCGTGCGTGGTGGCCCTCGGGCTCCGCACGGCCGGCGTCATGGGCGACGCCGTCCTGGGCGAGCGGATCGTCGCCCTCGGCGGGGAGGCCGGGGAGGCCTTCTGGCCGCTCCCGATCCCGGCGGAGATGATCGGCAAGCTGGCCGTCGGCGTGGCCGACATCGACAACGTCGGGGACGCGCAGGGCGGGGCGCTGCAGGCGGCGGCCTTCCTCCGGGAGTTCGTCGCGGACGGCATCGCGTGGGCGCACCTGGACGTGGCCGGTCCCGCCTACAACGACAAGGCCCACCACGGCTACACCCCGAAGGGCGGCACCGGCTTCGGGGTGCGCACGCTGCTGGCCCTGGCCGACCTCGCGGCCGACGGCGGCCTCGACCTCGACCCCGCGGCGGGCTGACCGGGGGCGGCGGGCCGACCACCCGGGGACGGCCCGGTGGGATGATGGGCTCATCTGACGGGGGCGTCGCCCACCGCTGAGGGAGGGACTGCCGTGCCAGCTGGAGCAGACACGTTCGACCTCGTCGTGCTGGGGGGTGGCAGTGGTGGATACGCCGCCGCGCTGCGGGCCGCCGAGCTCGGGAAGACGGTCGCCCTCGTCGAGCAGGACAAGCTCGGTGGCACCTGCCTGCACCGCGGCTGCATCCCGACGAAGGCCCTCCTGCACGCCGGGGAGGTCGCCGACGCGGCCCGCGACGGCTCCCAGTTCGGCGTGGTCAGCTCGGTCGAGAAGATCGACATGCCGGCGCTGAACACCTACAAGGACGGCGTGGTCTCGCGGCTCTACAAGGGCCTGCAGGGCCTGGTGAAGTCCCGCAAGATCGTCTTCGTCGCCGGCCACGGGAAGCTGGTGGCCGCCGACACCGTGGAGGTCGCCCTCACCGAGGGCGGCACCCGGACGGTCACCGGGCGCGCGGTGGTCCTGGCGTCGGGGTCGGTCTCCCGCACCCTGCCGGGCCTCGAGATCGACGGCGAGACGGTCATCACCTCCGACCAGGCGATCAACCTCGACCACGTCCCGGCGTCGGTCGTCGTCCTCGGCGGCGGGGTCATCGGGGTCGAGTTCGCCAGCGCCTGGACGTCCCTCGGGGCGTCGGTGACAATCGTCGAGGGTCTGTCCCGCCTCGTCCCGAGCGAGGACGAGGCCGTGTCGAAGGCCCTCGAGCGGGCGTTCCGCCGTCGGAAGATCACCTTCCGCACCGGGGTCCGCTTCAAGGGCGTCGAGAAGACCGCCGCCGGGGTCCGGGTGTCGCTGGAGGACGGGACGACCCTCGACGCCGAGCTGCTGCTCGTGGCCGTCGGGCGCGGTCCGAACACCGCCGACCTCGGGTACGAGGGCGTCGGGGTGCGCACCGACCGCGGGTTCGTGCTCACCGACGAGCGGCTCGCGACCTCGGTGCCCGGGGTGTGGGCCGTCGGCGACATCGTCCCGGGCCTGCAGCTCGCGCACCGCGGGTTCGGCCACGGGATCTTCGTGGCCGAGGAGATCGCCGGGCTGCACCCGGCCGTGATCGACGAGCTCGGGATCCCGCGGGTCACCTACTGCGATCCCGAGATCGCGTCGATGGGGCTCACCGAGGACCAGGCCGTCGAGAAGTACGGCGCCGACAACGTCGAGTCCTACCAGTACGACCTCGCCGGCAACGGTCGGAGCCAGATCATCAAGACCGCCGGCTTCGTCAAGCTGGTGCGCGCCAAGGACGGCCCGGTGATCGGGCTCCACATGATCGGCGCACGGATGGGCGAGCAGGTCGGGGAGGCGCAGCTCATCTTCAACTGGGAGGCGCTGCCCGCGGAGGTCGCCCAGCTGATCCACGCGCACCCCACCCAGAACGAGGCGCTCGGCGAGGCCCACCTGGCCCTCGCGGGGAAGCCGCTGCACGTCCACTAGACCCGCGTGCGGCCGACCGGCGACCGGGTGCTCCCGGGGCCGACCCGGCGGTCCACCCGGCCGGCGGGTCGCCCGGACGCGAGGTCGCGAGGGGAACCGCCGCCCGTCCGTCGGCCCGCCGCCCGTCCACCGACCCGCTACGTTCCCTGAGACCGCCGGGACCACCTCCCGGCAGCTGCTGAAGGAGTCGAAGGACCGATGCCGGTCTCCGTCACCCTGCCCGAGCTCGGCGAGAGCGTCACCGAGGGGACCGTCACCCGCTGGCTGAAGGCCGTCGGCGACGCGGTCGCCGTCGACGAGCCCCTACTGGAGGTGTCGACCGACAAGGTCGACACCGAGATCCCCTCCCCCGTGGCCGGGACCCTGCAGGAGATCAAGGTCGCCGAGGACGAGACGGTCGCGGTCGGCGCCGAGCTGGCGGTGATCGCCGACGGCAGCCCCGACGACGGCCCCGCCCCGGCCGCACCACAGGCGGCGGCCCCGTCGGAGCCGATCGCCCGGGCGGCTGCACCCGCCCCCGAGCCCGAGCCCGCCGCCGACCCGTCCCCGCCGGCGGCGGCCACGAGCGGCGACTCGGCCGCGGACGCGGTCGCGGATGCCACCGCGGCGGCCGCCCGCCCCGCGTCGGGCGGTGCGAGCACCGCCGTCGTCCTGCCGGAGCTGGGTGAGAGCGTCACCGAGGGAACCGTCACCCGCTGGCTGAAGGCCGTCGGCGACGCGGTCGCGGTCGACGAGGCGCTGCTCGAGGTCTCCACCGACAAGGTCGACACCGAGGTGCCCTCCCCCGTCGCCGGGACGCTGCTCGAGATCACCGTCGCGGAGGACCAGACCGTCGCGGTCGGCGGTCAGCTCGCGCTCATCGGCACCGCGGGCGCCGAGCCCGCGGCCGCCGCACCCGCCGAGCCCGCCCCG
>CAXSIB010000354.1:0-3837 GCA_964237095.1 uncultured Actinomycetales bacterium | reverse complement strand
TCGTGTCGAACCAGCCGCCGAAGTACCCGGCGAGACAGCCGAGCACCGTCCCGAGCACGAACGGGAACAGCACCGCGAGGAAGCCGACCCGGAAGTCGGTGCGCGCGCCGTACAGCAGCCGCGTCCACACGTCGCGCCCGAGCTGGTCGGTCCCGAGCAGGTGGGCGCTGCTCGGGTGGGCCAGGGGGTTGGTCAGGTCCTGCGCGATCGGGTCGTAGTTCGTCAGCAGCGGCGCGAAGACCGCCATGAGCACGAGCACCGCGATGATCGCGAGCCCGATGTCGAGCGTGCGGTTGTGGTACCAGCGCCGGCCGCGGGAGCGAGGGGAGTCGCTGACGACGGGGACGGCGCCGGGAGAGGTCGGCAGCAGCGGGACCGTGGTCACTTGTCGAACACCACCCGGGGGTCGAGGCCGGAGTAGGCCAGGTCGGTCAGGAGGTTGACGGAGACGACGAGGATGCCGAAGACGAGCGTGACGCCCTGCACCACCGGGAAGTCCCGGTTGGAGATCGAGTTCAGCATCAGCTGCCCGATCCCGGGGAGGCCGAACACGTTCTCCACGATCAGGGTCCCGCCGATGAGGTACCCGATGTTGATGCCGAGGACCGTGACGGTCGGGATGAGCGCGTTGCGCAGCACGTGCCGCCCGTACAGCCGGAGCCGCGGCAGGCCCTTCGACCGGGCGGTCGTCACGTACTCCGCCTGCAGCACGGTGAGCATCGACGTCCGCAGGCTGCGGATCAGCAGCGGGGTCATACCGATCGCGATGGTGAGGCTGGGCAGGAACATCGCGTGCACGTGCCCCACGAAGCCGGTGCCGTACCCGCCGATCGGGAAGAGCCTGATCTTGAGGCCGAAGAAGAGGACCAGGAAGATGCCGATCCAGAACGACGGCATCCCGAGGCCGATCAGCGGGACGGCGCGCACGACCTGGTCGCGCACGCCGTTCTGCTTCGACGCGGCGAGGACCGCCAGCGGGACGCTGATGACCAGCGCCAGGATCGACCCGTAGACGACGAGCCAGATCGTGGCCGGCAGCCGGCCGACGATCAGGCCCAGGGTCGAGGTCTGGTAGAAGAGGCTCTGGCCGAGGTCGCCGTGGGCGAGCCGCTCGAGGAAGAGCCAGTACTGGCTCGGCAGCGAGCGGTTCAGCCCCCACTGGGCGTGCAGCTGGGCGATCGCCGCGGGTGTCGCCTTCAGCCCCAGGATGGTCCGCGCCGGGTCACCCGGGATCAGGTGGATGAGCGCGAAGCAGACCAGGGTCAGCCCGAAGAGCACCGGTACCAGCTGGATCAGCCGGTGGCCGAGGTACGCCGTGCGTCCCATCGCGGGGACCTCCTCCCGTGACTCGTGGTCGTGGCGTCAGGACCGGTCTACTTGCTCTTCCAGACGTCCTGCAGGTGGTAGTTGCCGAGCGGGGTGACGAAGAAGCCGTTGATCTTGGTCGACGTGGCGTACGCGTACGGCGAGTAGTAGAGGAACGCCATGAAGGCGTCCTCGGCCGCCTGCGCCTGGATGGCGCTGTACAGCTTCTGCCGGGCCGCGGGGGCGAGGGTCTTGGCGGCGTTGATCGAGTCCTTGACCACCGCGGGGTTGTCGTACGCGGTGTAGAAGGACTTCGACCCGAGCGTCGGGTTGACCGCGAACGACACGAGCTCGTCCGGGTCGGAGATGTCCATCGTCCAAGCCGTGAGGGTCATGTCGTACTGGAGCGCCTGCTGCTTCGTGTTGACCACGCTGGCGTCGAGCTGGCTGATGGTGACGTTGATCCCGATCAGCTTCAGCTCGGCCTGCAGGATGGTCGCGATCGTGAGGTCGTCGGCCTCGCCCGACGGGATGAGCAGGGTCGTCGCGAAGCCCTTGGGCATCGTCGACAGCGCCATCTCCTTCTTGGCCTGCGTCAGGTCGAACTGGATGCCCTTGGTCGCCTTGTCGTAGTAGGGCGTCGTCGGGGGCATGAAGGAGTTCGCCACCGTGCCGTTGCCGAACAGGACCGCCTTGATGAGCGCGGCGCGGTCGACCGCGAACGAGATGGCCCGCCGGACGTGGACGTCCTGGAACGGCTTGACCTTCTGGTTGAAGGAGAGGTAGTTGGTCTGCGTCGAGGGGAACAGGTCGACCTTGACGTTCGGCGTCGCCTTGAGCTGGGTGATCGTCGACCAGGCGGGGTACTCGTCGATGTCGGCCTGCCCGCCGCGCAGCTGCAGGGACCGGGTGTTGCTGTCCGGGGTGTTCGTCCAGGCGACCGTGTCGAGGTAGGGCTTGCCGGTCTGCCAGTAGGCCGTGTTCTTCTTCAGGGTGAGCTTGGTCCCCTTGGCCCAGGTGTCCCACTGGAAGGGGCCGGTCCCGATCGGGGCGTTGTAGAACGCGGCGGCGGTCTGGCCCGCGTGCCCGGCGGGGATGATCCCGTTGCTGAACAAGGACAGGTCGGCCACCAGCGGGGACCACGGGTACTTCAGCGTGACGACGAAGCTGGTGTCGCTCGGGGCGGCGGTGCTCTTGATGGCGGTGTTGATGAACCCCCACCCGGCGGTCGCCGCGGTCGCCTCGTCGATGGAGAACTTGACGTCGGCCGCGGTCATCGTCTTGCCGTTGTGGAACTTCACTCCCGGCCGGAGGGTGAACGTGTAGGTCAGCTTGTCCGGGGACACCGTGTAGGCCGTGGCCAACCAGGGCTGCACACCCTTGCCGTCCGGGGTGACCGTGTAGAGGGTCTCGTACAGCTGCTCGAACACGAAGATCGACTCGTTCTGGAAGACCGTCGTCTTGTTCATCGACTGCGACTCGATCGTACGGGCGATGATGAGGTCGCCGCCCTTGACGATCGACCCGCTCGCGGCCGCGCTGGGGGTGGCGACGATGTCGCCGGAGTCGGCGGTGCCCGACGCGCTGGGGCTGGCGCCGGTGCTGGTGGCGGGCGTCGACGACGATCCGCAGGCGGCGGCCACGGTCGTGAGCGCCGCCGCCGCGGCGCCCGTCATCAGGGCGCGACGCGAAGCGATCAGTCTCTCGTGCACGTGGGTCTCCTCAGTCAGGGTGTGGACGAGGACAAACCTTTGTCTGCACGGGTTTCGTAGTCAAGGCCCGGACGTTACGAACATGTTTCGGCTCCACGGGCGGAACGCCCGGCGGCGACCGCCCGGGCTAGGGTCCCCGCTCATGGAGTATCTCGTCCTCGGCGCCGGGGCCATCGGCGGCACCGTGGGTGCCGGTCTGGTGCGTGACGGTCACGATGTGCTGTTCTGCGATGCCGACGCCGACCACGTCTCGGCGATGAACGCCGGCGGCCTGCGGATCGAGGGCCCGGTCGAGCGGTTCACCGTCCCGGTCCGGGCGGTCCTGCCCGCCGACCTGCCCGAGAAGGTCGACGCGACCGTGCTGCTCGCGGTGAAGGCCCAGCACACCGGTGCGGCCGCCCGCCTGCTCGCCGGCCGGCTCGTCGGGACGGCGCACGTCGTCTCGCTGCAGAACGGGCTGACCGCCGCCGCCATCGCCGCGGAGGTGGGTCCCGAGGCGGTCGTCCCGGCGTTCGTGAACTTCGGCGCGGACCTCCTCGAGCCCGGGGTCGTCCTGCGCGGCAACCGGGGGTGCTTCCGCGTCGGGGAGCTCGACGGCAGGATCACCGACCGGGTCCGCCGGTTCGCCGCCGACGTGCCCGACGTCGAGGTCACCGACGCGATCCTCGGGTACGAATGGGCGAAGCTCGCCTACGGCGCGATGCTGTTCGCGACGGCCGTGTCCGACGCCTCCATCGCCGACACCCTCGGCGACCCGGCGTACTCGCCCCTGCTGCTCGCCCTCGCCCACGAGGTGCTCGGCCAGGCTCCCGTGACGCCG
>CAXSIB010000353.1:0-3859 GCA_964237095.1 uncultured Actinomycetales bacterium | reverse complement strand
ACGTGGCGGCCGGCCAGGTCGGCGGCGGCGATCGGGGCGAGCAGGGCGAGGGCGGCGTCGACGATCGCGAGGGGGTCGGGGAGGCGTCCCGGCCCGGAGTCACCGCCGGTCAGCGGGCCGCTGTCCGGGTCCAGCACCTGGGTGCCGCGGCGGCGCAGCAGTGCGACGTTGGCGACGGTCGCGGGGTGTCGCCACATCTCCGTGTGCATCGCCGGCGCCATCAGGACCGGGCAGGTCGCGGTCAGCAGGGTCGCGGTGAGCAGGTCGTCGGCGACCCCGGCCGCGGCCCGCGCGAGCAGGTCCGCGGTGGCGGGCGCGACGACGACCAGGTCGGCCTCGCGCCCGAGACGCACGTGGGGCACCTCGGCCACGTCCGCCCACAGGTCGGTGCGGACCGGACGCCCGGACAGGGCCTCGAACGTGGCGGTCCCGACGAAGTGCAGGGCCGCCGCGGTGGGCACGACGGTGACCTCGGCCCCGCGGGCCCGCAGCGGGCGGATCAGCTCGGCCGCCTTGTACGCGGCGATCCCGCCGCCGACCCCGAGGACGACCTTCACGCCGCGCCCGGGTCCGCGGCCTGGTCGCTCACCGCACCGCGATCAGTCGCGGCCGGGGCCGGGCCTGTGACGGAGCGGCGGATCGGACGACCGTCAGGCGGGCTCGCCGCGCCGGGACGGGTCCTGGACCTCGTCGATCGGCTCGGTGCGCAGCAGGCCCTCGTTGATCTCGCGCAGCGCGATCGACAGCGGCTTCTCCTGCACGTAGGTCTCGACCAGCGGACCGACGTACTCGAGCAGGTTCTCGCCGAGCTGGGCGTAGTAGCCGTTGATCTGGCGGGCCCGCTTGGAGGCGAACAGCACCAGTCCGTACTTGCCGTCGGCCTTCAGGATCAGATCGTCGACGGGCGGGTTGGTGATCCCCTCGGGGACAGCCTCGATGGCAGACACAGGCAGTTCGACCTCCGGGTCGGGGTGGGGGCAACCAACCCATCGTAGGCGCGGCGGCTCAGGCGGTGGTCGGCTCCCCGACCGCGGGTGTCGGGGCGTCCCCGGCGGCGGCGTCCTGGGCGCCGTTGCGGGTGTCACCGTCGGTGTCCCCGCCGGTCCGCAGGCCCATGAGGGAGGCCAGCTCGCCGGCCGCCCGGCCTACCTCGTCGTTGACGACGACGTGGTCGAACTCCGACGACGCGGCCAGCTCCCGGCGGGCGGTCTCCAAGCGCCGCTCGCGCTCGACCGAGTCCTCGGTGCCCCGGTCGACGAGGCGGCCGACCAGGGTCGACCAGTCGGGCGGGGCGAGGAAGACGAAGCGGGCGCCGGGGGCGGTGCTGCGGACCTGGCGGGCGCCCTGCAGGTCGATCTCCAGCAGGACCGGGCGGCCGGCCGCCACCGCATCGGCCACCGGCGCGCGCGGGGTGCCGTACCGGGCCGCCCCGTGCGGGCTCGCCCACTCCAGCAGGCCCGAGTCGGCCACGAGGGCGTCGAAGGCCCCGTCGTCGAGGAACCAGTACTCCCGCCCGTGCACCTCGCCCGGGCGGGGCCGCCGCGTGGTCACCGACACCGACACCCACACCTCGGGGTGGGCCCGACGCAGGCTCGCCACGACCGTGCCCTTGCCGACGGCGGCCGGACCGGCCAGGACGGTGAAGCCCGGACCGGCCGTCGTGCCGTCCGGTGTCCCGGCCGGCTCGCTCACCGGCGGGCCGCCCGGGTCACGGGCGGCCGGCCGGCGTCACGCACCGGCGCGGGCGGTGTGGCGTGGTGCACCCGCACGGCTCAGCTGCTGCCGAACTCCCGCTCGAGCGCGGCCGACTGGTTGGTGCCCAGGCCCCGCACCCGACGGGTCTCGGCGATGCCGAGCCGGTCCATGATCTGCTTCGCGCGCACCTTGCCGACCCCGGGGAGCGACTCCAGCAGCGCGGACACCTTCATCTTGCCGATGACGTCGTTGCCGTCGCCCTCGCGGATGACAGTGGCGAGGGAGGCCCCCGAGTGCTTCAGGCGGTTCTTGACCTCGGCACGCTCCCGGCGCGCGGCGGCCGCCTTCTCCAGCGCCAGGGCGCGCTGCTCGGGGGTGAGGATCGGCAGGGGCACGGTCGTTCCTTTCACAGCCGGTCGGAGGTCCGGTGACCACGTCACCCGGTGGAGCGGGACCCGGCGGTTGGTGCCGGAGACCCTGATCAGCGTGGATGGTAGCGCCGAATCCGAGCGCGGGAACCGGCCGACGCACGCGTCGTCACGGCGGATTGCGGAGGGTGTCCTCCGCGTCGCCGCGCTGCGACCGACCGGTCCGAACGCCCGGGCGGCGGGCCGGGTGACCGGGCCGGGGCCGACGCCCGGGTGCCCCCGTGGCCTGTCCGGCGGGTCGGGGGGCGCACGCCAGGATGGCGGGGTGACCCCTGCCCCCGAGTGGCGGCTGCGCGCCGCGACCGCCGCCGACCGAGCCGGTGCGACCGCCCTGGCCGCGACGGCCCTGCCCCACGACGTCATCCCCGGGCCGTTCCGCGCGGTCGACGCCGAGGACCTGCTCACCTCCTGCTGGGAGCCGGCCGAGCCCGACGGGTCGGCGGCCCGGACGGTCGTCCGGCTGGTGAGCGAGGACGGCGCCGGGGTGCTCCCGGGCGTCGACGGGACCGCGGTCGGTGTCCCGGCGGGGATCGTGCTCGCCTCGCTGGGGCCGCCGCCCGACGGCGGCGACCACGGCGACGGCGGCGGTGACGGCGGTGACGGTGAGGGCGCGAGCGGCCACGGCGGCGGGCCGGACGACAGCGCGGCCGGCGCCGCGGCGTCCGTCGGGTACCTGCACCTGCTGGCGGTCCACCCCGACCGGCGCCGGCGGGGACTCGGGCGCGCCCTGCTCGACGCCGCCGTCGCGGAGCTGGCGGCCCTCGGTGCGACCTCGGTGACGACGGCCGGGCGGCCGCCGCGGTTCGGCTGGCCGGGCCCCGACCTCCGCTACACGGCGTTCGGGCTGCTCGCCGAGAACGCGGGCTTCACCCCCGGCGACCTGTCCCACAACATGACCGTCGACCTCGACGCGGCCAGCCGCGACGGGCTGCTGGACACCGCCGCCGACGTGGAGCGGCTCGCCGCCGGCGGGGTCGAGGTGCGGCGGGCGACCGCCGAGGACCTTCCCGCGATCACCGCGGCGGCCGCGGAGTTCGGCGGCACCTGGGCGCAGGAGGCGGACATCTCCCTGGGACGCGACCCGGTGGCGGTGCACCTCGCGCTGCGCGGCGGGCGGGTCGTCGGCTTCGCCTGCCACGCGACCAGCCGCCACGGCTGGTTCGGGCCGATCGGGGTGAGCGCGACCGAGCGCCTCGGCGGCGTCGGGGCGGTCCTGCTGCGCCGGTGTCTGGTCGACGTCCGCGCCGAGGGCCGCGCCCACGCGCAGGTGTGCTGGGTCGGCCCGGTCCGGTTCTACGCGCGCGCGGTCGGGGCGTACGTCGACCGGACCTTCACCAGCCCCTCCAGGACGCTCTGACCTCGACGCTTCTGACCTCGACGCTCTGACCAGGACCCGCTGACGTCGACCGGCGGTCGCGACCCGGGGACCCGGCCCCGGGGGCCGGCTCACCCGAGCAGCGCGGCGACCTCGTCCCGCAGCCGCAGGGCGGCCGCCCGCAGCGCCGCCACGTCGGGTCCCGCGCGGAGGACCTCCCGCGAGACCGAGGGCAGGACGTGCGGGAGGGCCGACCCGAACAGCGCCCGCAGCGCGGCGGTCGTGCCGCCCTGCGCGCCGATCCCGGGGGCGAGGAGCGGGCCGCCCACGTCGAGGTCGGTGCCGACCTCGGCGGCGGTCAGGGTCGCGCCCACCACGGCGCCGATCGAGCCCGCCGCCGGGGACGGACCGGCGGCGTTGG
>CAXSIB010000352.1:0-3868 GCA_964237095.1 uncultured Actinomycetales bacterium | reverse complement strand
CCCGCGGCGTGCCGGGGACCGCGGCGCGCTGGACGCGGGCGCGCTGCCCGGGCTGCTGCCCGGCGGCCGGCCCCTCGCGGACGCGGCGGCCCGGGTCGACGTCGGGGCCGTCTGGGGGGCGCCGGTGCCGGTGGCGCCCGGGCGCACCCTGACGCAGTCCCTCGCCGCCGCGGCGGCGGGCCAGCTCGACGCCCTGGTCGTCGGCGGGGTCGACCCCGAGGACCTCCCGGACCCGGTGGCGGCCCTGGCCGCGCTGGCCGCGGTGCCGTTCCTCGTCAGCCTGGAGATCCGCCACACCGCGGTGACCGAGCTGGCCGACGTCGTGTTCCCGGTGGCCGCGGTGGCCGAGAAGGCCGGGACGTTCGTCGACTGGGAGGGCCGGGCCCGGCCGTTCGAGAAGGCGCTGACGGAGTCCCTCAAGATGGCCGACCTGCGGGTCCTCGACCGCATCGCCGACGCCATGGACGCCCCGGTCTTCCTGCCCACCGCGGTCGCCGCCCAGATCGAGCTCGACGAGCTCGGCGCCTGGGACGGGGTCCGCGCCGCGGCCCCGACGGTGCCGGTGGCCCGGGCCGCGACCGACCCCCACGCGGGGGAGGCCGTGCTCGCGACCTGGCACCAGCTCCTCGACGAGGGGGCGCTACAGCGGGGCGAGCCCCACCTGGCGGGGACCGCGCGCCAGCCGGTCGTCCGGCTGTCCGCGGCCACCGCCGCCGAGATCGGCGCGGTCGACGACCAGACCGTCGTCGTCGCGTCGCCCACCGGCTCGGTCCGGCTGCCGCTCGCGGTGACCGAGATGCCCGACCGGGTGGTCTGGGTGCCGACGCACTCCGCGGCCAGCCACGTGCGCCGGGACCTGTCCGTCGCGACCGGTACCGTCGTGCGCATCACGGCCGCCGGGGCCGCGCCCGGCGACGGGCGCACCGCCGGCACCGCGGGCCGACCCGCGCGCCAGGGCCGGCTCGCGCTCGACCTGCAGGAGGGTGGTGCCCGGTGAACCTCCCCGGCTTCGGCAGCGACCCCTGGTGGATCGTCCTCATCAAGGCGCTGTTCGTGTTCGTGTTCCTGGTGGTCTTCACCCTCTTCAACGTGTGGTTCGAGCGGCGGCTGATCGCCCGCATGCAGAACCGCCTCGGCCCGAACCGGGCGGGGCCGTTCGGCCTGCTGCAGACCCTCGCCGACGGGGTGAAGCTCGCGTTCAAGGAGTCGATCACCCCCAAGGGCGCCGACAAGATCATCTACAACATCGCCCCGGTCCTCGTGACCGTCCCGGCGGTGCTCGCGTTCGCGGTGATCCCGCTCGGGCCGCGGGTGAGCATGTTCGGCCACCAGACGAACCTGCAGCTCACCGACCTCCCGGTCGGGCTGCTGTACGTGCTCGCGGTCACCTCGATCGGCGTCTACGGCATCGTGCTGGGCGGCTGGGCCGGCGGCTCGGTCTACTCCCTGCTCGGCGGGCTGCGGTCCTCCGCGCAGGTGATCTCCTACGAGATCGCGATGGGGCTCTCGTTCGTCTCGGTGTTCCTCTACTCCGGCACGATGTCGACCTCCCAGATCGTCGCCAGCCAGCAGCGGGTCTGGTACGGCGTGATCCTGCTGCCCTCGTTCCTCGTGTACCTCGTGGCGATGGTGGGGGAGACCAACCGGGCCCCGTTCGACCTGCCCGAGTCCGAGGGCGAGCTGGTCGGCGGGTTCCACACCGAGTACTCGTCGCTGAAGTTCGCGGTCTTCTTCCTGGCCGAGTACATCAACATGGTCACGGTCTCGGCCGTCGCCATCACCCTCTTCCTGGGCGGCTGGCGGGCCCCGTGGCCGCTGTCGCTGTGGCACCAGGCCAACTCCGGGTACCTGCCGATCCTGTGGTTCGTGATGAAGGTCGTGCTGCTCATCGCCGGCTTCATCTGGTTGCGCGGCAGCCTCCCGCGGTTCCGCTACGACCAGTTCATGCGCCTGGGCTGGAAGGTCCTCATCCCGGTCCAGCTCGTGTGGATCGTGCTCGTGACCGTCCTCAAGGGCATCCGGGACTTCGGCGGCGTCGGCGGGAAGGGCCTGGTCGTCGGGTTCGTCGCGGTCGTCGTCGTGCTGCTCGTCGTGCTCGTCGCGATGGAGCTCAGCGGGCGGCGGCAGGCGAGCGCGGAGGACGCGGCGCTCGCGGCGGCCGGCCCCACCACCCTGTCGCCGGCCACCGACGGCCCGGCGGGCCACGTCTCCACCGTCGGCGTGACCGACACCCCCGCCTGGGTCACCGGTACCCGGCGCGTCGCGCCACGTGACCTCGACCCCTTCGCCGGCGGGTTCCCGGTGCCCCCGCTGCCCGGGCAGCGGATCATCGCCCGGACCCCGGTCCTGGCCGGTGCCGGCTCGACCGGTCCTGACCACCCAGGCCGCGCCGGCGGCGCCCGGAGCCTGACGGCCACCGCAGCGCCGGCCGACCCCCTCGACCCGACCGAGATGGACTAGGAGCTCCTGTGCCGTCATTCCTCGATCCCCTCGCGGGGTTCGGCGTCTCGTTCCGAACGATCTTCAAGAAGACCGTCACGGAGTCCTACCCCGAGCACCCGCACCCCGTCGCCCGCCGCTTCCACGGCCGCCACCAGCTCAACCGGCACCCCGACGGGCTGGAGAAGTGCATCGGCTGCGAGCTGTGCGCGTGGGCCTGCCCGGCCGACGCGATCTACGTCGAGGGCGCGCAGAACACCGAGGAGGCGCGGTTCTCCCCGGGTGAGCGCTACGGCGGCGTCTACCAGATCAACTACCTGCGCTGCATCCTCTGCGGCCTGTGCATCGAGGCCTGCCCGACCCGGGCGCTGACGATGACCAACGAGTACGAGCTGGCCGACGTCAGCCGCACCAGCCTCATCTACGAGAAGGGCGACCTGCTCGCCCCGCTGCTGCCCGGGATGGAGGCCCCGCCCCACGCGATGCGCCTCGGCGACGACGAGCGCGACTACTACCTCGGCGCGGGCCTGGTCAGCGCGACCACCCCGAGCGGCGGGGGCGCGGCGTCGGTCGCCGGCCAGGAGGGCGGCTCGTGATCGCGTTCTGGATCGCCGGGGTCATCGCGGTCATCGCGGCGGTCGGGCTGATCTCGGCCCGCCGCGCGGTCTACGGCGCGCTGTTCCTCGCGGTCGTCATGATCTGCCTGGCGGTGCTCTACATCACCCTCGACGCCCCGTTCCTCGCGGTGGTCCAGGTGATCGTCTACACCGGTGCGGTCATGATGCTGTTCCTCTTCGTGCTGATGCTGGTCGGGGTCGACTCCTCGGATTCCCTGGTGGAGACCATCCGGGGTCAGCGCCTGCTGGCGATCCCGCTGGCGGTCGTCTTCGGTGCCCTGCTCGTCACCGCGGTCGGGCGGGCCACCCTCACCGCCCCGGTCGGGCTGGTCACCGCCAACGCGGACGGCAACGTCCAGGGCCTCGCGGTGCTCATCTTCTCCCGCTACGTGCTCGCGGTCGAGGTCGTCTCCGGGGTGCTGATCGTGGCCGCCATGGGCGCGACCGTCCTGGCCCACAAGGAGCGCGTGGGGGAGCGGGTCAGCCAGGTCGGGCTGATGCGCGAGCGGATGAGCCGCTACGCCCTCGACGGCGCCCATCCCGGCACGCTCCCGCCGCCCGGGACCTTCGCGCGGCACAACGCGGTCGACACCCCGGCGCTGCTGCCCGACGGGCGCACGGCGCCGCTGTCGGTGTCGCGGCTGCTGGTGGACCGCGGCGACGTCCTGCCGATCCCCGAGGACGCGAGCGACGTCGAGCGCCGGACGGCGGCCCTGCACGGGGCGTCGACCGCGTCGGCCCGGATGTCGCAGACGGAGGCCCGCGCCGCGCGCCGGCCGATCGGCACCGACGGGGCCGCCGCCGCGGCGGTC
>CAXSIB010000351.1:0-3892 GCA_964237095.1 uncultured Actinomycetales bacterium | reverse complement strand
TCCCTACATTCACACAAACAAGGTGTTCATCTGTGCCGACGACGACGACCGCCACGTCGCACGCCGCCGCGACCCGGACCGCCTCGGCCAGCTGGGCGTCGGCGTCGACCGGCGGGTCGCCGACGACGAACTCCAGGACGCTCTCCCGCTGGCCCTCCAGGAGGTCGACGTCGAGGGTCAGGTGGACCGCGACGCCGGCCTCCAGGTCCTGCGGCGCACTGACCACGTCGGGCTCGAACAGGTCCGAGCCCGGGCTGTAGTCCCCCGCCTCGGGGACCAGGCTGGCGATCTCCGTGCCGTCCACCGAGAGCCGCAGCCCGCCGGTGCTCCTCGCCCCGACGACGTGCGTGCCGCTGCGGGACGGGGTGAACCACGTCGACAGCTGGACCGTCGCGACGTCGTAGCCGACGGTCGCGCTGCTCGCGAAGACCCGCAGGGCGCGCCGGACCTCGGAGTGGAGGAGCCCGCCGTCGGCGTCGAGGAGGCGGACCAGCTGACCGGGCTCACCCGTGGTCGGCACCCGCAGCGCGGCCAGCGGCGGGTTGACCGGCCCGTCGTGGACCTCGACGCCGCGGCGGTACTCGATGCGCGCGCCGGGCAGGGCCGCGGTGATCCCGTCCAGCGGCGAGACGACCGCGCCGGGGAAGACCATCGCGCTGCCGCCGCCCTGGATGCGGGCGTCCACCGCGCCCGGGCCGAGGACGGCGACGCTGCCCAGCGCGGCGCCGTCGAAGGGCAGGACGCCGGCCGCGTTGCGGACGAGGACGGTCCCGGCGGCCTCGGCCTCGCGGGCGAGGGCGGGCAGGTCGAGCGGGGCCGGTGCCACAGGCCCGGCGGGGGCGACGCCGTCGAGGGCGCCGACCCGCGCGGCGAGGCGCAGCAGCCGGCGGACCTTGTCGTCGATCGCGGACTCCGGCACCCGCCCGGCCCGGACGGCCGCGAGCAGGGCGTCCCCCCAGGGGCTGCGCGGCCCGGGCATCGCCAGGTCGGTCGCGGCGTTGGCGGCGGCCTCGGTCGAGCGGACCGCGGTCCAGTCCGACACGACCACGCCGTCGAAGCCCCACTCGGTCTCCAGCGGGTCCCGGAGCAGCGGGTTCTCGGTGGCGGTGGGCCCGTTGACCGCGTTGTAGGCCGCCATCACGAGCCACGGCGACGCCTCGTGGACGATCGCGTCGAACGGCGCCAGGTACAGCTCGCGCAGGGTCCGCTCGTCCACGACCACGTCGACGGTGAACCGCTCGGTCTCGGAGTCGTTGGCGACGTAGTGCTTGGGGGTGGCCCCGACGCCCTGGTCCTGCAGGCCGCCGACGTAGGCGACCCCGAGGCGGGCGGTCAGCAGCGGGTCCTCGGAGAAGCACTCGAAGTGCCGGCCGCCCAGCGGGCTGCGGTGCAGGTTCAGGGTCGGTCCGAGGACGACGTCGACGTCCTTCGCGCGGGCCTCGACGGCGAGGCCGTGCCCGATCCGGCGGAGCAGCCCGACGTCCCAGCTGGCCGCCAGCGCGGTCGGCGACGGCAGGCTGACCGACGGCACCCGCTCGTCCCAGCGCTCGCCGCGCACCCCCACGGGCCCGTCGGAGAGCACGAGCTCGCGCAGTCCGGCGGCCGGCTCGGCGTGGGTCCGCCACGACGTGGAGCCGGTCAGCAGGCGGACCTTCGCGGCGAGGTCGAGCTCCCCGAGCCGCCTCGTGACGTCCTGCTCGTCGACCCCGGTGTCCACGTCGTCCCCCTCGTCAGGGACCGTCCGGCAGCCCGGGCGACCCCCGACATCAGATCACGGCCGCCCTCCCGGACCGTTCCGGGAGCACGCCGCGGTCGTTCACCGGATGCGCAGCGTGTAGTTCGGCGCTGCGCATCGGAGCGGTCGCGCACCGTACAACAAATGCCCCGAGTGGTCCGATCGACCGCACGCGCAGAAGTGCGAGTTTTGTCCCTCGTTATCTTCCTGTTACCTTCCCCGACTTGTGTGGACCGGCCGGGTGCAACAGCACCCGGCGCAGTCCACTGCCCCGTCCCCGGTCGAAGGAGTCGCATGTCGCACGCGTCGAGCCCTGCCCGCCACAGGGGCCCACAGGCCCTGCGCCCGGTCGCCCGGGCGTCGGTGGGGACCGCCCGGCACCGTGCCGCGCCCCTGCACCACCGGTCGGGTCCCGCGGCCGTCGCGGGCGTCCTGACCCTCGGCGTCGGCATCCTGGCCGCCCCGCTGGCCGCGCAGGCCGTGACCCCGGTGTCGGTGGTCGCGGCGGCGTCCACGCCGGTCGCCAGCGCCCACGGCGGGGTCGCACGGGTCGGCCAGCACCTGCTGCCGGGCCACGCCCTCACCAACCGCGGGATCCGGCTCTACCTGAGCCACTCGGGCAACCTCGAGCTGTTCTCCGCCAAGGGCTCCCTGCTGTGGACCTCCAAGACGAGCGGGCACCACGACGCGACGGCGTCCATGCAGGCCGACGGCAACTTCGTGCTGCGGACCGCGGGCGGGACCGCCTTCTGGTCGAGCCACACCGGCATCGACGGGTCCCGGCTGATCGTGCTGAAGTCCTCGGTGGTGGCGGTCCAGACCCATGCGGGCCGGGTCGTCTGGTCCGAGGGTGCGCCGGCCGTCGCCGCGGTGAGCAGCTCGCCCCAGTCCTACGCGATCAGCGAACTGCCGAAGTACGGCTGGTCCTCCTCGCAGTTCGGCTGCCTGAAGTCGCTGTGGACGCGGGAGTCCGGCTGGAACTACCGGGCGGAGAACCCCTCCAGCGGGGCGTACGGGATCCCCCAGTCCCTGCCCGGCTCGAAGATGGCCTCGGCCGGCTCGGACTGGCGCAGCAACCCCCAGACGCAGATCCGCTGGGGCCTCAGCTACATCAAGAGCTCCTACGGCTCGCCGTGCTCCGCGTGGGGACACTCCGAGGCCACCGGCTGGTACTGAGCCGGCCCGTCGACACCTGCCCGACCCGCACCACCCGCACCACCCGAGGGGGTGCGCCACGGACGTCCGTGGCGCACCCCCTCACCGGTCTGCTGCCGACGGTCAGGCGGCCGGGTCGGTGACCCAGACGCCGGCGAGGCAGACCCCGCGCAGGCGCAGGTCCGCGTCCAGGACGCAGAGGTCGGCGGCCCGGCCCGCCGCGAGGCTGCCGTGCCGGTCGCCCACGCCCAGGGCCGCGGCCGGGGTGGCCGTCGCGGCGGCGACCGCGGCGGCCACCGGCAGCCCGACGACGGTGACCGCCCGGCGGAGGGACTCGTCGAGCCCGACGGCGCCCCCGCCGAGGGACCCGAGCCCGTCCGGGGCGCCCGGGTCCGCGACCCGGACCTCGCCGGCCCGGGAGACGAGCTCGACCGCGCCGATCCGGTAGGCGCCGTCGGGGGCCCCAGTGGCCGCGACCCCGTCGGTCACGAGGGCGACCCGGCCGTCGCCGGCGGCCCGGTGGGCCAGCGCGACGACCGTGGGGTGCAGGTGCGCACCGTCGTTGATCAGCTCGCAGACGACCTCGTCGGAGGTGAGCAGCGCGCCGGGCGGGCCGGGCTCGCGGTGGTGCAGCCCACGCATCCCGTTGAAGAGGTGGGTGGCCACCCGGGCCCCGGCCCGGACCCCGGCGACGGTCGTGTCGGCGTCGGCGTCGGTGTGGCCGATCGCGGCGACGGCGCCGGCGTCGCGGATCACGCCGATCGCGGCTCGGGCCCCGTCGAGCTCGGGGGCCAGGGTCACCATGACGACCGTGCCGGGCGCGGCGTCGAGGAGGCGGCGCACGTCGGTCGCCGAGGGCGGGCGGAGGTCGGCGGCCCGGTGTGCGCCGCGCCGCACCTCGGACAGGAACGGGCCCTCGAGGTGGACCCCGAGCAGGCGGGTGGCCGGCCCTCCGTCGCCGCCGCCGCCGGCCGCGTCCGGCCCGGCCCGGCGCTGCCCGGT
>CAXSIB010000350.1:0-3894 GCA_964237095.1 uncultured Actinomycetales bacterium | reverse complement strand
TCACCACCAATGACTACGACCGGGTCGACCGGCAGAAGTGCATGGTCACCGCCATCACCCACCAGGCGAACCCGCTGGCCATCCTGAAGCACTACCCGTCCCTGGCTGCCGCGCTGGAGAGCAACGTCCTCACCGACATACCCCGCAAGCTCCTGTCTCCGCTCGCCCAGCTCGCGCTGCGGATCAAAGCCAGCGGCGCGACGTCCAGCATCACCCTGGACAGCACGAACATCCCGGGCATGGGCGGGGACGCCAGCCCGGACTGGCATGCGGCCGCGACCGCCATCGCCCAGGCGCTCCGGGAGACCGACCGCGTGGCGTCGACCCCCGCCGCGACCTCGTCATCACCGACCTCGTCGCCGTCACCGGGCGCGACCCGTGCGGCCGGCCCCGGCGTCACCGCGAATGGGTCCGCCAGCGCCTCGCCGACCGGGAAGACCGCCGACGGATCCGTCGTCACGACCGACGTCGCCGCCGGCTGCTCCTACGACCCCGCCGCCACGAGAGCGGCGACCGCCGACTGGGAGAGCCGGTGGGGAGCGATGTACGACGCGCACGGCCAGAGGCGGTGACCCGGAACCGGTCGATCGGCTGATCGGGCGCGGCGACTGACCGGGTCCGGGTCCGGCACCGATCAGGTCACCGACGGAAGGAGAGGCGATGCCGAAGCGGTACATCCTGACCGGGGCTCCCGGCAGCGGGAAGACCTCGGTCGCGCTCGGCCTGCGCCGACGGGGACACGCCGTCGTCGACGAGGCCGTCACCGACCTCATCGGCGCCAGTCAGGCGGCCGGCGTGGACGAACCCTGGCTGCGCGGGGGATTTCTTGACGACGTCGTCATTCTGCAACGCACCCGGCAGCTTGCAGCCGTCCCGGAGGAGCTGTCCGTGCAGGTCTTCGACCGATCACCGCTGTGCACGCTCGCGCTCGCGTACCAGCTCGACCTCCCGGTCACCCCTCTGCTGGCCGCGGAGGTCACCCGGATGATCCGGGACCGCGTGTACGAGCCGACGGTGTTCCTCGTACGCCCGCTCGGGTTCATCGAGGCGACCGCCGTACGCCGGATCAGCTACCCCGAGGCCCTGGAGTTCCAGGGAGTCCACGAAACGGTCTACCGGGAGCACGGATTCCGGCTCGTGGACGTGGATCCTGGACCCGTCGAGTAGCGGGTCATCACCGTCGAACACCACCTGACGGGTGCGTAGGTCCACCTGCTCCGCTCGGACCGGCGGCGCGGGCCGCCCCTCTGACCGCCGTCCGAGCGGCGGCGTGGTCAGGAAAGACGTTGTGCGGTCAGCAGGAACCGGTGGGAGTGCACCCGGAGCGGGCCCTCGGCGCGGATCCGGGCGTCGAGGCGGCGCAGCGGGGCGTCATAGTGGTCGACGGTGAAGTCGGGGATCTGCCACGGGATCATCCGAAGCTGGTAGACGACCGCGCCGACGTCGGCGAACGTGAATGCCGGCCACTCCTCCAGGCCCTCCGCGACGTCGAGGCCGGCGGTGGCCAGAGCCCCGCCCGCGGCCTCGAGGGTCCAGCTGCCGGCAGGGTGGGCCGGAGGCGCTCCGAGGGTGGTGTTCAGGTCGGCGCAGTCCTCGCTGCCGACCTGCTGGGTCAGCAGGTTCCCGCCCGGCGCGAGAACCCGGTGCATCTCGCTGGGGGTGAGCCGCCCGTGACGGCTCAGGACGAGGTCGAAGTCCCCGTCCGGAACGGGCAGCGGATCCTCGGGAGGTGCCGCGAGCACCCCGACGCCGAGCGGGCCGAGCCGGTCGCGTGCCACCGAGAGGTTCGGCGGCCAGCTCTCGGTGGACCGCGTGTGGAGGGGAAGCGGGGCGAGGGACGCCAACAGCTCACCGCCGCCGGTGTCGACGTCGAGGGCACGGGTGGACCGGCCGAGCAGGTCGCGGGCGAGCTGCGGATAGGACCAGGTCGGATCCGACCCGACCGCCCGACCGGCCAACCACTCGAAGTCCCATCCCTGCACGGGCGCGGCCAGGGCCGCCGCCAGCAGCTGGTCGTAATCCGGCATCCGGGACACCCGGTGAGGATAGGGGCGGGCTGCTCGACGTCGCCGATCCCGATCGTCGACACCGGGTGGGACGGATCTCCGAGCGCTCAGCCTGCGGCGGGCGGTCAGGACACCTGCGCGCGACTGACCTGGCCCACGTGGTGGCCGTGGAGCCGTCCGCCGGGGCTACTTTTCATCGTCAGGACGAGACGAACTCGACGAGGTCCGCGGTCGGCACCACGAGGGAGCCGTCGCCGAGGACGACGGGCGACGCCGCGATGAAGTGGGGAAGTCTGACGGTGAAGTCGACTCGGCGGCGATCGAGACTGAAGCTCCTCAGCCGACCCGGCCCCCGCCCGTCGGGGTCGATCACCAACGGCAGCACGGGCCCGGCGAACCTGACGGGCGGGCCCTGGGTGAGGGGCTCGGCCGTCGGCTGGCGGTACAGCACCCGGCCGTCGCGCAGGCGCCGGCAGACCACGGCGATGTGCCGGCGGGCGTGGGCGTCGTGGTCCCAGTGGTCCTCGACGTAGGCGACCCGATCGACGGTCATCGCCGTCGGCTCGTCGTCGGCCCCGGCGGCCGGGAGGTCACTGGACCACAGGACTCGTCCGGTCTCGGCGGCCACGGCGGTCGTGCGACCGCCCTGCACGGTGCCGCCGGTCATCGCGACGACCACGCCGTGTCCGGCGGCGACGACCGAGCCGGACTCGTCGGCCGACCGCACGGTCCACCGGTGACGCCCCGTTCGGGCGTCGACCGCGAGCACACCACCGGGTTCGGAGCCGCCGCTGTCCATCGGGGCCAGCAGGGCCACGGACCCGGTCAGGAAGGGGAACGACTCACCGATGCCCGGGCGGATCGCCCACAGCCGCCGGCCGGTGCCGGCGTCCAGTCCGACACTCGTCGGTTCACCGCCCTGCACCACGGTCCTCGCCGACACCGCGAGCTGCGCGAACGCCGCCCCCTGCTGGTCGCCGTCGGCCACCGGCGCCCGCCACCGCACCCGACCGGTCGCGGTGTCCAGGGCCGCGGTCGTGTACCGCTGCTGGGCGACCACCAGGCCCGGTCGGACCCGGTAGAGCTGGATCGCGTCCACCCCCGGGTCGTAGCTCCACCGGTGGGCACCGGTCACCGCGTCCACGGCGACGACCCGGGCACGAGGACGGGGACGGGTGTCGTCAGACGTCCCCAGCAGGACCAGCCCGTCGACGGGGACCAGCTGAGCGCCGTCGCCGGTGAAGGGACGCGACCAACCCGGCCTCCCGGTACCGAGGTCGAACGACCGCAGCGACCCGGCCTGGAACAGGAAGACCCGGCCGCGGGTCACCACCGCCGCGGAACCGCCGTCGTCGGCTCCCAGCGGGACGGAGGTGTGCCACCGCACCGCCCCGGCCGGGGTGTACCGGACGAGGACCGACCGCCGCGGTGCAGCGGTGGAAGAGGTCGGTGACGTCCCGCCCGCACCCGCGGTGGCCCGGCCCGCCGCCCCGGGCACGCCGGCCGACTGGTATCTGCGGCAGGCCCGGGGCATCCCGCGGCCGGCAGCAGGGTGGCCTGACGCCATCCGCTGGCATGCCGGGTATCGCGCCCTGGTGGCAGTCGCCACCCTGGCGGACGGCACGGTGCAGGCCGTGCAGCGCATCCATCTTGGCCGGGATGGCGAGAAGATCAGCGCCGACGAGATGCAGGACCGCTGGCTGCGCGCCATCAAGATCACCAACGGCGCGGGCGATGGCGCCGCGGTGCGGCTGCCGGGCGACCCAGCCGGGCCGCTGCTGCTGGCGGAAGGTCCAGAAACCGGTCTTGCCGCATGGGCGAGCACCCAGCATGAAACCTGGATCGCGCTGGGCGCCATCGGCAAGCTGCAGCCTCCCACTGGCCGCCG
>CAXSIB010000349.1:0-3917 GCA_964237095.1 uncultured Actinomycetales bacterium | reverse complement strand
TGATGTTGATCGTGTAGTCGTGCCAGTGGGTGGTGGTGGCAGCCGAGGTGATCGTGATCCCCCGCTCCTGCTCCTGCTCCATCCAGTCCATGGTCGCCGAGCCGTCGTGGACCTCGCCGATCTTGTGGTTGATCCCCGTGTAGTAGAGGATCCGCTCGGTTGTCGTGGTCTTGCCCGCATCGATGTGGGCCATGATCCCGATGTTGCGGACCTTGGTGAGGTCGACGGCGGTCAGGTCGGTGGCCATGCTCAACAGTCCTTCGGTCGCACGTGGGTGGTGGCGGGACGGGCCTCGGCGGGGGCGGGACGCCCCGTGCTCAGCGGCACCGTCACCAGCGGTAGTGGGCGAAGGCCTTGTTGCTCTCCGCCATCTTGTGGGTGTCCTCGCGGCGCTTGACACTCGCGCCGAGCCCGTTGGACGCGTCCAGCAGCTCGTTCATGAGCCGCTGGGTCATCTCCTTCTCGCGCCGGGCGCGGGAGTAGGAGACCAGCCAGCGCAGGGCCAGGGTGGTAGAGCGGGTCGGGCGCACCTCGACCGGCACCTGGTAGGTCTGGCCGCCGACACGGCGGCTGCGGACCTCCAGCGTCGGCTTGACGTTGTCCAACGCCCGCTTGAGCGTGATCACCGGGTCAGTGCCGCTCTTGACGCGGCAGCCCTCGAGGGCGTCGTAGACGATCTTCTCGGCGATCGACTTCTTGCCGTCGACGAGCACCTTGTTGACCAGCTGCGAGACCAGCGGCGAGGCGTACACCGGGTCGACGATCAGCGGTCGCTTCGGGACGGGACCCTTGCGGGGCATTCAGGTGGTCCTTCCGGGACAGGGGCGGTGGAGGAGGAGCTGCGGGTGGGCGGCCATCAGCGCTTGACGTCGCGCTTCGCGCCGTAGCGGCTGCGCGCCTGCTTGCGGCCCTTCACGCCCTGGGTGTCCAGGGAGCCGCGGACGACCTTGTAGCGCACGCCGGGCAGGTCGCGGACGCGACCGCCGCGGACGAGCACGATCGAGTGCTCCTGGAGGTTGTGGCCGACGCCGGGGATGTAGGCGGTGACCTCGACCCCACTGGTCAGGCGCACGCGGGCGACCTTGCGCAGCGCCGAGTTCGGCTTCTTCGGGGTCGTCGTGAACACCCGCGTGCAGACGCCACGACGCTGCGGCGAGCCCTTGAGGGCGGCCGTGGTGTTCTTCGCGACCTTGTCGTGCCGCCCCTTGCGGACCAGCTGCTGGATGGTGGGCACCCGGAAAGCCTTCTCTCGTCGTCGCCGCCGTCGGCGGTCTCACCTGGATGTCTGGGTCAGACCCGGTCGGGTCTGGTCGTGCGGTCCAACCGTGCTCGTGCGGGTCGTGCGGTGCCGCGATGCCCCCGCGTGGGCCGCCGTGTGGTGCAACGGCCCTGCTCAGAGGCGGTGTTCCCGCCCGCCGCAACTCCTGCGGTCGGGCGTGTCGCGGCCACGTGGACCACACCCTCGACCCGCGGGAGCACGGCGGCACGACGAAGCTGCCCGCGTACGAGCCGCCTCCAGGGTAGGTCCGGTCCCCCGGCCCGTCAAAGCGCCCCCGAGCACCCGGCCCGGACCGGCCGGCGCCCCGCCCCGCGGACTGCGCGGGGTGGGGCGCCGGACGACCGGCCGGTGGCCGGGGACGGTCTCAGCGCTGGAAGTCGCCGAGGTCGTACGCCTCGAGCGGCACGGCCTCTCCGGAGCCCTGGCCGAAGCCGTAGTCGGCGCCGTAGACCGACGGGTCGTAACCCTCGGTGTAGCCGCCGTAGGCGTCGGAGTAGGCGTCCATCGAGTACAGCGCCTGCTGCGCCTCCTCGGTGGGCTCCACCCGGATGTTGCGGTAGCGGGCGAGGCCCGTACCGGCCGGGATCAGCTTGCCGATGATGACGTTCTCCTTGAGCCCGAGCAGCGGGTCGGACTTGGCGTTGATCGCCGCCTCCGTGAGCACCCGCGTCGTGTCCTGGAAGGACGCCGCCGACAGCCACGAGTCCGTGGCGAGGGAGGACTTGGTGATCCCCATGAGCACCGGGCGGCCCGAGGCCGGCGAGCCGCCCTCGGCGACGACGCGGCGGTTCTCCGCCTCGAACTTCGTCCGCTCGACCAGCTCGCCGGGGAGCAGATCGGAGTCGCCGGACTCGATGACCGTGACCCGGCGGAGCATCTGCCGGATGACGATCTCGATGTGCTTGTCGTGGATCCCGACACCCTGCGACCGGTAGACCGCCTGCACCTCGTCGATCAGGTGCTGCTGGACGGCCCGCTGGCCGAGGATCCGCAGGACCTCGTGCGGGTGGACGGCACCGTTGACGAGCTGGGTGCCGACCTCGACGCGGCCGCCGTCCTCGACGAGGAGGCGGATGCGCTTGGAGACCTGGTAGGTGATCTCCTCCGAGCCGTCGTCCGGGACGACGGTGATCTTGCGGAGGCGGTCGGTCTCCTCGATGGAGACCCGCCCCGGGGACTCCGCGATCGGCGCGAGCCCCTTGGGCTGGCGCGCCTCGAAGAGCTCCACCACGCGCGGCAGGCCGTGGGTGATGTCCTCACCCGCGACGCCACCGGAGTGGAAGGTGCGCATCGTGAGCTGGGTCCCGGGCTCACCGATCGACTGGGCCGCGATGATGCCGACGGCCTCGCCGATGTCGACGAGCTTCCCGGTCGCCAGCGACGTCCCGTAGCACCGGGCGCAGCAGCCGACCTTCGAGTCGCACGTGAGCACCGAGCGCACCCGCACGTCGGCCACGCCGGCGGCGACGTACCGCTCGACGTCGCGGACGTAGATCATCTGACCGGCCGGCGACAGCTCCTCGGAGCTGTCGGGGGCCAGCACCGGCCGGGACAGCACGCGCCCGGTCAGGCTGGTGTCGAGGTGCTCCGCCGCGCGGCGGGTCCCCTCGGCGGTCGCCACGGTCACGGGCAGGGACAGGCCCCGCTCGGTCCCGCAGTCGTCCTCGCGGACGATGATGTCCTGGCTCACGTCGACCAGGCGCCGGGTGAGGTACCCGGAGTCCGCCGTGCGCAGCGCCGTGTCCGCGAGGCCCTTGCGGGTGCCGTGGGTGGAGATGAAGAACTCCAGGACCGACAGGCCCATCCGGAAGTTGGACCGGATCGGCTGCGGGATGATCTCGCCCCGCGGGTTGGAGACCAGCCCGCGCATGCCGGCGATCTGCACCATCTGCGTCATGTTGCCGGCCGCACCCGAACCCACGATCAGGTTGATCGGGTTGAACTTCGGCCAGGACGACGCGACCTCCTTGCCGACCTCGGCGGTCGCCTTGGTCCAGACCCCGATGAGCTCGTTGCGACGCTCGTCGTCGGTCACCATGCCGCGCTCGTACTGGCTCTGGATCTTGTCGGCCTTGGTCTCCGCGTCGGCCAGGATCTCCGCGCGGCGCGGGGGCTGGACGATGTCGGAGATCGCCACGGTCACCCCGGACTGGGTGGCCCAGTCGAACCCGAGGTTCTTGAGGCGGTCGAGGGTCTGGGCGACCGGCACCTTCTGGTACCGCTCGGCCAGGTCGTTGACCAGCTGGCCGAGGACCTTGTTGTTGACCTCGCGCTCGACGAACGGGTAGTCCGCCGGCAGGGCCTCGTTGAACAGGGCCCGGCCGAAGGTGGTGACCAGGGTCAGCGGGTCACCCGCGGTCCAGCCCTCGGGCACGGTCACGTCCGACGGCGGGACGATGCCCCGCATCTTCAGCGTGATGCGCGCCTGCAGCGCCAGCTCCCGGGCGTCGAAGGCCATGCGGGCCTCGGCGATGGAGGAGAAGGCCCGGCCCTCGCCGATCGCGCCCTCGCGGCTCGCCGTCAGGTAGAAGATGCCGAGGACCATGTCCTTGGTCGGCAGCGTCACGGGACGGCCGTCGGCCGGCTTCAGGATGTTGTTGGACGACAGCATCAGGATCCTGGCCTCGGCCTGGGCCTG
>CAXSIB010000348.1:0-3923 GCA_964237095.1 uncultured Actinomycetales bacterium | reverse complement strand
GGGCGGCGGCCGCGTCGGCGGACAGCCGGGTGCGGTCGGCCTCGGCCTGGGCGAGGGTCCGGATGCGCTGGGCCTCCGCGGCGGCGGGCTTGACCACCTCGGCCTGCAGCTGGGCCTCACGCAGCTCGGCGTTGCGGGCGGCCACCTTGGCCTGCTCCTCCAGGACCGCCTGCTGGGCCTGGGCGGACGCGAGCGGACCGGACTGCGCGGCGACCTGCTGGGCCTTGTCGATCTCGGCCTGGTACTGCGCCCGGGCGACCGCGGTCTGGCGGGCGTACTCCGCCTGCTGGCGGTCGCTCTCCTGGCGCGCCTTGGCCGACTCCTGGTCGGCCTGCGCCTGCGCGATCTGCGCGGCCTGGTTGACCCGGGCGACGTGGGGCTGAGCCAGGGCACGGATGTAGCCCGAGCCCTTGTCGTCGATGGACTGGATCTGCAGGGAGTCCACCGCGAGACCGAGGTTGCCCATCTCGATGTTCGAGGACTCCAGCACCTGCTGGGCCAGGGTCTGCCGCTCCCGGATGATCGTCTCCACCGTCATCGACCCGACGATCGAGCGCAGGTGCCCGGCGAAGATCTGCCCGGTGAGGATGGACATCTGGTTCTGGTCGGACAGGAAACGCTGCCCCGCCGCGACGATCGAGTCCAGGTTCGACCCGACCTTGAACGCGATGACCGCCTTCACCAGCAGCGCGATCCCCTGCTGGGTCACGCAGTCCTCGGTGACCTCCGACTCCTGCAGCGACAGCGTGAGGAACCGCACCCGGCGGAAGACCGGCGCCACGAACGCGCCGTGGCCGATGACCACGCGGAACGGCACCGGCATCGTCACCGGGTTTCCCGAGGCGTCGGACCCGGTGGTGATGGCGAGCTGGCTGCTGCCGCGCTGGCGCCCGCCCGAGATGAGCATCGCCTGGTCCGGCGCCGGCACCCGATACCCGAACATGTCTACTTCTCTCCTGGTGCGACGTACCCCAGCGTCCAGGTCTGGACGTCCACGGTGAGTGGACCGCGCTGGTTCGTGACGAGGACCTCGGTCGCCGTCGGCACCGGGTCGGTGGCGAAGGCGACGAAGTTCTCCAGCACCCCATCGGCACCGCGGAGGCGGACCTGACCCGGGTGGTCGCCACCCGGCACCCGGATGGTCACGATGCCGGTCAGGCCGACGGCGGAACTCATGTCGTGCTCCTCGGGATGGCGAACTGGTCCCAGTTTAGGACGATCGGTCCGAGGCCACCGTCGAGGTGTCGGCGCCGAGCCGGTGTCCGACCGCGAGCTCGAGGGAGCGGTCAGGCTGCTGAGGGCGCTGCCTCGACGACGGTCCTGGCTTCGGCGATCCGCCGCAACGCCACCGGAGCGGTCTTGCCCTCGGCCTCGAGCTGCCGAACGTGCTGACGAGCGCGCTCGACCAGGACGGGGAACACCTTCACCACGTCCGCCACAGTCCGCTCCTCCACCCGGTGCACGTCCTCGACGTCAGTGTCCATCGTCCTCCACCACCACGTCCACGATCCGGCCGCTCCCCAGGAGCTCGCTGACCTGCCCGATCGCGGCGATGAGCTCACTGTCGAGGACCCCGGTCGCGGCGGACCGGTACTCCCCGGCGGTGGCGTCCCCCGCGATGCTCCGCAGCTCCCGGAGAGCGATCTCCCGACTGACCGCGCCGGGCGACCCGAGGCCGGTGAGGGCCGACTGGTGGCGGGACAGGATCTGGTCGAGATGGTGCTGACGACCGGCGGCGTCGTGGTCGAGTCGCTGCTGGGTGAGCGCCTGACGCGCCGAGGACTGCTGCCAGCGGCCGGTGAGCACGGATCCCACCGCGCTGCCCACGGCAGCCGCCGCCGCGACCGCGGCGATCAGCCCTGAGTCCACCCGGTGACGGTGGCGACGAGGGCCGACCGGATCGGCCCGTGTCGAGGCCCAGTCGTCGAGGTTCAGTCGTCCAGGAAGAGCCGGGTGTAGACGGCGCGGGCGCGGCGGGAGGTGCCCAGCCACTCCTGCACCACCCGGTCGGACTCCTCGGGGGCGTGGCCGAGGACGCGGCTGACCCCGGCCAGCTCGCGGGGGTCGGTCGGCAGGGAGTCCCGGCCGCGGCCGCGGACGAGGACCACGGCGTCGCGCAGCCGGCTCGCGAGGCGCCAGGCGTGGGCCAGTACCGCCGCGTCGGCCGCCCCGACGAGACCATGCGCGACCGCCACGTCGAGGGCGCCGAGGGTCGAGGTCGTCCGCAGGCCCGGCACCGCGCCGGCGTGGCGCAGCTGGAGGAGCTGGACCAGCCACTCGACGTCCCCGAGGCCGCCCGGCCCGAGCTTGACCTCCGTGGACGGGTCGGCGCCGCGGGGCAGCCGCTCGGCCTCGACCCGCGCCTTCAGCCGGCGGATCTGGCGGACGGCGGCCACGTCGAGGCCGGCCGCCGGGTAGCGCAGCGGGTCGACGAGGTCCAGCAGCCGCCGGCTCAGGCCGGCGTCGCCCGCGAGGTGCGCCGCGCGGAGCAGGGCCTGGGCCTCCCACGGCGCCGACCACCGCGCGTAGTAGGCGCCGTAGGAGGTGAGGGACCGCACGAGCGGACCCTTGCGGCCCTCGGGGCGCAGGTCGGCGTCCAGCGGCATCGACGGGTGCGGGCCCGTCGCCCCCAGCAGGTTGCGCAGCTCGGTGGCCAGTGCGGTCGCCGGCACGAGGGCCTCGCTGTCGCTGACCCCGGGCCCGGGCTCGTGGACGAACAGGACGTCGGCGTCACTCGCGTAGGACTGCTCGCGCCCACCGAGGCGGCCCATCGCGACCACCCCGAACCGCAGCCCCGCGGCGGCCGGGGTCGCGAGCACCGGGAGTGTCCGGCGCACGGCGGCCAGCGCGCCCTCGACGACCGCTCCGGTGAGGTCGCCGAGGGCCACCCCGACCTCGGCCACGTCCAGGCGCCGCAGCAGGTCCGCCACCCCGATCCGGATGAGCTCCCGACGGCGCAGCGCGAGGATCGCGGTCACCGCGGTGGCGGCGTCGGTCCCGCGCCCGGCCAGCGCCAGGCACTCCCCGACGAGCTCCGCGCGCCCCCGCGGCCGCAGGTCGCTCTCCTCCGCGAGCAGCACGGCCGCCTCCGGGACCCCGGCCAGCAGCTCCGGCACCCACCGCCCGGCCGCGAGGACGTGGGCCAGGTTCTCGGCCGCGGACTCCCCGTCGCGCAGCAGCCGCAGGTACCAGGGGGTCTCGCCCAGGGCGTCGGACAGCCGGCGGAAGGCGAGCAGCCCGCCGTCGGGATCGGCGCCGTCGGCGAACCAGCCGAGCAGGACCGGCAGCAGCGTCCGCTGGATCGCCGCCCGCCGCGACACCCCCGACGTCAGGGCCTGGAGGTGGCGCAGGCACGCCTCGGGCTCGTCGTAGCCGAGGGCCGCGAGCCGGGCCGCGGCCGCCGCCGGGGAGAGGCGGACCCCGTCCTGCGGGAGCCGGGCGACCGCCGAGAGCAGCGGCCGGTAGAAGAGCTTCTCGTGCAGGCGCCGGACGCGCCGCCGCTGGGCCTCGACGGCCCGGGTGACCCCGCCGACGGGGTCGTTCAGCATGCCGAGGGACCGCCCGAGCCGGCGGAGCTCCGCGGGGTCCTCGGGGACGACCTGCGACCGCTGGAGCCGACGCAGCTGCAGCCGGTGCTCGACGGTGCGGAGGAACTCGTAGGCGCCGGTCAGCTCCAGGCCGTCCGAGCGCCCGACGTAGCCGCCGGCGGCGAGCGCCCGCAGCGCCGGCACCGTGCCGCCCACGTGCAGGGTCTCGTCGGCGCGGCCGTGGACGAGCTGCAGCAGCTGTACCGCGAACTCCACGTCGCGCAGCCCGCCGCGGCCGAGCTTGAGCTGGCGCTCGGCGAGGCGCGCCGGGATCGCGGCCTCGACGCGGCGGCGCATCGACCGGACGTCCTCGACGAAGCGCGGGCGGCCCGCGGC
>CAXSIB010000347.1:0-3924 GCA_964237095.1 uncultured Actinomycetales bacterium | reverse complement strand
CCGGTGATGGACACCTGGTGGCAGACCGAGACCGGCGGCCACATGATCTCCCCGCTGCCGGGGGTCACCGCCGGGAAGCCGGGCGCCGCGATGCGCCCGCTGCCGGGCATCGGCGCCGACGTCGTGGACGACAAGGGCGAGCCGGTGCCCGACGGCGGCGGCGGCTACCTCGTGCTGACCGAGCCCTGGCCGGGCATGCTCCGCGGGATCTGGGGCGATCCGGAGCGCTACCGGGAGACCTACTGGTCGCGTTTCCCGGGCCGCTACTTCGCCGGCGACGGGGCCAAGAAGGACCTCGACGGCGACCTGTGGCTCCTCGGGCGGGTGGACGACGTCATGAACGTCTCCGGCCACCGCCTGTCGACCACCGAGGTCGAGTCCGCGCTCGTCAGCCACCCCAGCGTGGCCGAGGCCGCCGTCGTGGGGGCCAGCGACCCGACCACCGGGCAGGGGATCGTCGCGTTCGTCATCCTCCGCGGAGACGCGGCGACGGCGGCCGACGCCGGGGACGCCGCCACGACCGCACAGATCGTCGCGACCCTGCGCGCCCACGTCGCCCACGAGATCGGCGCGATCGCGAAGCCCCGCCAGATCCTCGTCGTGGCCGAGCTGCCCAAGACGCGGTCGGGGAAGATCATGCGTCGGCTGCTGCGGGACGTGGCCGAGCACCGCGAGATGGGCGACGTCACGACGCTGCAGGACTCCGGCGTCATGGACCTGATCTCCGTCGGGCTGGAGCAGGGCGCGACGACCGAGGAGTGAGGACCGGTCGGGCCGGGCCATGATCGCGTCGTCCACAGGTTGGCCGCCTCCAGCTCGCTACTCTGCGTGGACCTGTGCGAACCCTTAGTGTCTGGGGAGTCGTCACAGACTCCCCAGCGGCCCCACCAAGCCGGAAGCTCCTGAGGGACGAATCGTGACGCAAGGCAGACGGGCCGACCACATGGGCCGACCCGAGCGCACGATCACAGGAGGCGTACCAGGAATGGGCACACAACCGTTCGGAGGGCGACCCGTCCTCGGGTTCGCCATGGAGTCGGACCGGCGGCACTTCCTGCGCTACGCCGGACTGGTCGGCGTGGGCGCCAGCTTCGCCGTCGGCGGGCTCGTCGACGCCGGGACCGCGATGGCGGCAGAGCCGTTCGCGACGCCCAGCACCGCCGGGGACCTCGGCATCCTGAACTACGCGCTGACCCTCGAGTACCTCGAGGCCGACTTCTACACCCACGGTGTGGCGGCCGGGATCCTCAAGGGCCGCACGCTGGACCTGCTGTCGGTCGTCCGCGACCACGAGAACGCCCACGTCGCGGCCATCAGTGCAGCGGTGAAGGCGGCGGGCGGCACCATCGTCACCAAGCCGAAGATCACCTACCCCAAGGGCACGTTCGGCTCCTCGGCGACCTTCCTCGCCACGGCCCACGTGTTCGAGGAGCTCGGCGTGACGGCCTACCACGGCCAGGTCCCGCTGATCAAGAGCGTCGAGGTCCTCGGGGCCGCGGCGTCCATCGCCGGGGTCGAGTCCCGCCACGCGGCGATCATCGCCTCCCTCATCGACGGGAACCCGTTCCCCGCCCCGATCGAGAAGCACCACACCAAGGCGTTCGTCGTCAAGGCCGTCACCCCGTTCCTCAGCTGAGAAAGGAGACACACAGATGACTGAAATCCGCGACCTCGTCCATGGTCAGAAGAGCGAGATCTCCGCTCCGCTGGCCCTCACCGCACTGAACAAGCGCTTCGCGCTGGCCACCGCGGCGGACTTCACGTCCGACGTCGACGTGCTGAACTACGCGCTGACGCTGGAGTACCTGGAGTCCGCGTTCTACGTCCAGGGTGTCGCCGCCGGACTGCTGTCCGGCGTCGAGAAGAGCTACGTCGACTCGATCGCCGCTGACGAGGCCTACCACGTCACCGCGATCACCGCGACGATCAAGGCTCTCGGCGGCAAGCCCGTCGCCGCTCCCGGCGTGACCTTCGGCAAGGCGTTCGCGAACCGGCTGTCGTTCCTGACGGCCAGCCACACGTTCGAGAACGTCGGCGTCGGCGCCTACCTCGGCGCGGCCGGCTTCATCAAGAGCAAGGCCGTGCTCCAGGCGGCCGCCGGCATCTTCGGTGTCGAGGCCCGCCACGCGGCCATCGTCGGCAACCTGCTCGGGCTCGACCCGGCCATGGGTGTCTTCATGGGCGCGACCGAGACCCCGATCATGAAGGCGACCGTCCTCAAGGACGTCACGCCCTTCCTGACCTCGTCCATGTCGTCGCCGCAGATGACCACGATGCCCTCGGGCGGCGCGGACACCGGCTCCGGCAGCGACGGCCACTCCTCGACCCTCATCGGGGTCGGCGGCGCGGCGCTCGTCGGTGCGGGCGCCCTCGCCTACGCGGCTCGCCGCCGGCACGCGGACGACGACTCCGCGAGCTGATCGCAGAGTCACCCGGTCCACCCGGGCGGGTCGGTTCGCTGATCGGCGATCCGACCCGCACACTCGGACCAGCAGGGCGAGCACTCCCGCACGGCAGCACTGCTCGCACGTGAAGAGCGGAGGGCGTCATCCGAACCACCGGGTGGCGCCCTTCAGCCGTCTCCCGGGCGGCCGGACAGCTCGGACGGATCAGGGAGCGGCCACCCCGAGGTGCGCCTGGACGTCGTCCCGGATCGCCGACACGCTCGGGTAGGCCCCGATCCTCCGGAACACGATCCGTCCGCTCGCGTCGACGAAGTACGTGAGCGGCACCGTGGGCACGCCCGCGACGGCGAACCGCCCGTCTGTGTCCACCACGCTGGGATAGCGGACGCCCGAGGTCGACAGCTCCGCCACCGCGGCCGCCCGGGACCGGGACGGCTCGCCGTAGTCCAGCCCGACGACGGCGACCGACGACGTCGACCGGGCGAAGGCGGCGAGCACCGGCAGCTCGGCGGTGCAGTTCCCGCACCACGTGCCCCAGACGTTGACCAGCGCCGGCCCGCGGAGGCGGGCGAGGGAGACGGCGCCGCCGGGGCCGAGACAGTCGAGGCGGATGTCGGGCAGGCCGCCGGCGGCCGGGGTCGCCGCGGTCCGCAGGCCGTCACAGGACGCGGCCGGCCGGACGTGGGTGGGGGTCGGGGCCATGGGGAAGGCCGACACCTGGCCGGCGGGTGCGGCCTGTGCACCCGTGCAGCCGGCGGCGACCAGGGCGAACACCGCCGCGGACGTCACCGTGACCACCGCGCCCGCCTTCACACCTGGGCCGACGGGCAGTCGGGCACCAGCGGGCAGCGGTCGCAGGCGGGGTTGCGCGCGGTGCAGCACCGGCGGCCGTGCCAGATGGTGCGCTGGCTGAAGTCGGTCCACTCTGCGCGGGGGATCAGCGCCGCGACCACCGTCTCCACCTTGACGGGGTCCTCGAGGTCGGTCCAGCCCCAGCGGCGCACGAGGCGCCCGACGTGGGTGTCGACCGTGATCCCCGGGATGCCGAAGGCGTTGCCCAGGACGACGTTGGCCGTCTTCCGGCCGACCCCGGGCAGCTCGACCAGCTCCTCGAGCGTGGCCGGCACCCGGCCCGCGTGCCGCTCGGCCAGGGCGGCGCCGAGGCTGGTGAGCGCGGCGGCCTTGGCCCGGAAGAAGCCCGTGGACGCGATGATCCCCTCGAGCTCGGCCCGGTCGGACCCCGCGTAGTCCGCCGCGCCCGGGTAGCGGGCGAAGAGGACCGGGGTGACCAGGTTGACCCGCCGGTCGGTGCACTGGGCCGAGAGGACGGTGGCCACCAGGAGCTCCAGCGGCGACGTGAAGTCCAGCTCGGTGTGGGCGTCGGGGTAGGTCTCGCCGAGCACCCGGTTGATCCGCCGCGCCCGGCGGGTGCGCGCGAGCGGGCTCTCCGTCGCGAACCGCAGGAGCCGGGCCGGGCGGCCGCCCACTCCACGGACCGCCGGCAGGACCGGCCCCGCCG
>CAXSIB010000346.1:0-3926 GCA_964237095.1 uncultured Actinomycetales bacterium | reverse complement strand
CGAGCATGCCGCCGATAGCAAGGGCGCCGGAGCCCGCCAGCGCATCGCGGCCGCGCGCGCGATCGCCGATCGCGACGGCATGTTTCGGCTGGAGCGGTTCCTCCAGCGGTGGGTCGCCGAGGAGAATTTCAACACCGGCATCCCCGCCATCGAGGTGCGCCGTCCGCAGTTCGAGCGCTTCATGGCGATGCCGGTCGAACAGCCCGCCGGCGGCGGGCCCGGGGGCCCCGGCGGCACCGGCCGGCGGGGTCCGCAGGACGAGCACGTCGCCGACGTCGCCGCGGGCGGGCAGGGCGGCGAGGAGCAGGCCGTCGGCCGGGCCGACCGGGAGGTCCTTGGCCGAGTGGACCGCGACGTCCGCGCGGCCGTCGAGGACCGCGCGGCGCACGGCGCCCACGAACACCCCGGTGCCGCCGATCTCGGTCAGGTCGCGCCGGTCGACGTCGCCGGTCGTGCGGGTGGCGACGATCTCGGTGACCAGGCCGGGGAACGGCGCGGCGGCCGCGAGCGCCCGCGCGACCAGGCCGGTCTGGGCGAGGGCGAGCGGGCTCGGCCGGCTGGCCAGGCGGACGGTCCGCACGTCGCGCGCGGCGTCGGCGGCGTCCTTCGTGCCGGTCGCGGTGCTCACGCGCCGTCCCCGAGCACCGGGGCGGCGGTCCCGGTGACCACGGTGACCGTGTCCGGGTCGAGGGCGAACAGCTGGCGCAGGGCCTCGCCGTAGTCGGGACCGGCGGAGCCGCCCGGGCCGGCCGCGAGCTCGCGGACCCGGACGGTGGGGCGGTGCAGGAGCTTGTCGACGACGCGGTGCACGGTCCGCTCGACCTCGGCCCGGTCGGCGTCGCCGAGGCCGGGGGTCCGCGCGCGGAGGCGGTCCAGCTCGGTGTCGACGACCCCCGCCGCGAGCGCCCGCAGCGCCCGGACGGTCGGGATCGACGCCGCGGCGCGCTCGGCGCCGTCCAGTGCGTCCAGCTCCGCGGTGACCATCGCTGCGGCGGCGGCCAGGTCGTCCGCGCGGGCGCTGCCGAGGCCGCTCGCCGCGACCGTGTCCAGGTCGACGACCGCCAGCCCGGGCAGCGCGGCCACCGCGGGGTCGAGGTCGTGGGGCAGCGCCAGGTCCAGGACGGTCAGCTCGCGCCCGGACCGGCGGGCCAGCGCGGCCTCGACGATCTCCCGCGTGAGGACGGCCCCGGTCGCGCCGGTGCAGCTCACGACGACGTCGGCGGCGGCGAGCGCGGCCACCAGGCCGTCGGTGTCGGCGAGGGCGAGGACCCGGGCCACGGTGCTCCCGGTCGGGTCCCCCGCCGGGTCCGACGCGGCGACGGAGTGGGCGCGGGCGAGGGTCCGGTTGACGACGGTGAGGGACGCGATGCCACGGCGGCGCAGCTCGGCCACCGCGAGCCCGGCGAGAGAACCGGCGCCGACGACGACCGCCTCGCCGCCGCGGACGTCGGGGGCCAGGTCGAGGGCCACCGACACCAGCGACCGCCCCGCCTCCCCCGCCCGGGTGCGGGCCTGGACCTGCTTGCCCAGCCGCAGTGCCTGCTGCAGCACGGCGTTGAGCGTCGGGCCGACCGTCCCGCCGTCCTGCCCGGCCCGCAGCGCCGCCCGGACCTGCCCGAGGATCTGCGGCTCGCCCTGGACGACGGACTCCAGCCCGGCCGCGACCGCGAGGACGTGCGCGCGCGCCGCCCGGTCCCAGCGGACCTCGAGCGCGGCCTCGAGCTCCGCGACCCCGACGCCGGTGTGGCGGGCCAGCAGCGCCGTCACCGTCGACACCGTGCGGTGGAACTCCTCGGCGGCCGCGTAGACCTCGACGCGGTTGCAGGTGCTGAGGACGACCGCCTCGCCGTGCCCGGCGGCGTCCCCGGACTCCTCCAGCGCGGCCGCGACGTCGGTCGCCAGCTTGTCCGCGGCGGCCGGGGACAGCGCCACCCGGTCGAGCAGCCCGGCCGGCGCCCCGCGGTGGGAGATCCCGACCACGAGCGGCTTCACCAGGCCACCGCCGAGCCGGGGTCCGCGGCGAGCAGGACCTTGCGCTGCTCGTGGAACGAGAGGATCTGCAGCTCGACCCCGAGGTCGACCTTGCGCACGTCCACCGAGGGCGGCACCTCGAGGGTGAGCGGGGCGAAGTTCAGGATGCTCGTGACGCCGGCCGCGACGAGGCGGTCGGCCATCCGCTGGGCGGTGGCGAACGGGGTGCTGAGCACCGCGATGACCACGCTGTCGGCGGCCAGGACGGCCTCGAGGTCGTCGGCGTGGCGGACGGGGAGCCCGCCGATCTCGGTACCGACGACACCGGGGTCGACGTCGATCAGGCCGACCATCCGGAACCCGCGCGAGCCGAAGCCGCCGTAGCGGGCCAGGGCCTGGCCGAGGTTGCCCATGCCGACGATCACGACGGGCCAGTCGTGGGTGAGCCCGAGCGCGTCCTCGATCTGGCGGCGCAGGAACTCCACGTCGTAGCCGACCCCCCGCACGCCGAGGGAGCCCAGGTGGGACAGGTCCTTGCGCAGCTTGGCCGGGGTGACCCCGGCCTCGCGGGCCAGTTCCCCCGACGCGACGGTGGCGACCCCGCGCTCGGCGAGGTCGATCAGGGAGCGCAGGTAGACCGGGAGCTGGGCGACGGTGGCGGCCGGCAGCAGCCGCTGCACCCCCGGGATGCCTGCTTCCCGGACCCGCCCGTCGTGCTCCACCGGCCCACCCCGTCGTCCGTCCGCGAACTGTGACGAGACGACGGTACGACTTTGTGACGTTTGGCACAAAGGGTGGGGGACGATCGCCGGACGCCGGTCAGGCACGGGCGGACAGCGCCGCCGCCAGCCGCCCCGGATCGACCCGCAGCACGTCCACGACCCGGCCTCCGACGGTCACGACCGGGACGTGGTCGGTCCAGCGGGCGCGGAGGCCCGGATCGCCGGCGGTGTCGATGTCGACCTCGGTCCAGCCGGCCCCGGCCCGCCCGCAGACCTCGCCCACCACGCGGCGGGCGTCGGCGCAGAGGTGGCAGCCCGCCCGGCCGTAGAGCACCACGGCCGCGGGCTCCGCCACGCTGGCCCCGGGCATGGGGACAGTGTGCGTCGACGGCAACGGCCGGGCACGGTGAGCGGCCCTAGGCTCGCGTGCCGTGGCCTCCCCGAACCCCAGCCGGAGACCGGGTCCGGCCGGCCCGGGGGCCTGCACCGCCGCCTTCTTCGACGTGGACAACACGATCGTGCGGGGGGCCGCCCTCTACCCGCTCGCGATCGGGCTCTGGCGCAACAAGCTGCTGACCACGCGGTCCCTCGGGCGCGCGGCGTTCCACCAGCTGCAGTTCCGGGTCCGCGGCGCGGAGAACTCCGCGCACGTCGAGCAGGCCCGGGCCGGCGGGCTCGCGCTCATCCGCGGCTTCCGCGTGGCGGACCTCGAGGAGATCGTCGACGGCATCGTCGAGGGGATGCTGGCCGAGGGTCTGTGGCCGGGGACGGTGGCCCTCGCCCGCACGCACGCGAACGCCGGGGAGCCGGTGTGGCTGGTCACGGCGGCGCCGGTCGAGCTCGCCCGGACCCTCGCCGCGAAGCTCGGGCTGACCGGCGCCCTCGGCACCGTCGCGGAGAACGTCGACGGCGTCTACACCGGCCAGATGCTCGGGCAGGTCCTCCGCGGCCCCGAGAAGGCCGCCGCCGTGCGGGCGCTGGCCCGCCGGGAGGGCTACGACCTGGCCCGGTGCGCCGCGTACTCCGACTCCTCCCACGACCTGCCGATGCTGGAGATGGTCGGCCGGCCGTGCGTGGTCAACCCCGACCGCTCGCTGCGGGCCCGCGCGCGGGAGGCCGGCTGGCAGCTCTACGACTTCCGCCGAGGCCGCCGACTCGTGACGGGCGGCCTGGCCGTCGCGGGGGGCGCCGTGGCGCTCGGTGTCGCGGCCGCCGGCGTCCGCGCGGTGCTGC
>CAXSIB010000345.1:0-3968 GCA_964237095.1 uncultured Actinomycetales bacterium | reverse complement strand
GAGGCCGTCGAGACCGCGTGGAAGGTGGCCAAGCAGTACTTCAAGCTGACCGGGCGCCCGATGAAGACGAAGGTCATCAGCCGGAACATCGCCTACCACGGCACCACGGCCGGGGCCCTCTCGATCACCGGCATCCCGGACGCGAAGAAGTACTTCGAGCCTCTCGTCCCGGGTGCCTTCAAGGTGCCGAACACGAACTTCTACCGGGCCCCCGAGCACGGCGACGACCTGACCCGCTTCGGGGTCTGGGCCGCGGACCAGATCGAGGCGATGATCCTGGCCGAAGGCGCCGACACCGTGGCCGCGGTCTTCCTCGAGCCGGTGCAGAACTCCGGCGGCTGCTTCACCCCGCCGCCGGGGTACTTCCAGCGGGTGCGGGAGATCTGCGACCGCCACGACGTGCTGCTCGTCTCCGACGAGGTCATCTGTGCGTTCGGCCGCCTGGGCACGATGTTCGCCGCCGAGCGCTACGGCTTCGTGCCGGACATGATCACCTGCGCCAAGGGGCTCACGTCGGGGTACTCCCCGATCGGGGCGATGATCGCCTCCGACCGGATCATGGAGCCCTTCCTGAAGGGCACCAACTACTTCGCCCACGGCTACACCTTCGGCGGGCACCCGGTGTCCTCCGCGGTGGCGCACGCGAACCTCGACATCTTCGAGCGCGAGGACCTTCTCGCCAACGTGCGCGCGAACGAGGACGGCTTCCGGACCACGCTGGAGAAGCTGAACGACCTGCCGATCGTCGGCGACGTCCGCGGCGACGGGTACTTCTACGGCATCGAGATGGTCAAGGACAAGGCGACGAAGGAGACCTTCGACGACGACGAGTCCGAGCGGCTGCTGCGCGGGTTCCTCTCCAAGTCCCTGTTCGACTCGGGGCTCTACTGCCGCGCCGACGACCGGGGCGACCCGGTCATCCAGCTCGCCCCGCCGCTGATCTGCGACCAGTCCCACTTCGACGAGATCGAGCAGATCCTCCGCGCGACGCTCACCGAGGCCTGGAACCGCCTGTAGCCACGGCAGTCCGTCCGGCCGGCGGGGTCGATCAGCCGTGGCCGGAGCGGGAGAAATGTGGACCGCCGGTCGCTCACCGACTGGCGGTCCGCATTCCTCTGCGCGGGGCGGCCCTCGTCGGGCCGGTCAGCCGCGGACGAGGCGGTCGAACACCGCCGCCCGCCGCGACGGCCGGCCGGTCCGCGCCTCGGCCCGGTCGGCGCCGTTCATCACCGTGAGCCCGGCGCTGACCCCGGCCCAGCGCAGCGGCTCGGGCTCCCACGAACGCGAGTGGTGGTTGACCCAGGGCAGCGCGGTGCGGGTGGTCTGCTGCCCGGTCACGAGCTCCGCGAGGGTCTGCCCGGCCAAGGCCGACGCCGCGACGCCCTCGCCCACGTACCCCCCGCCCCACGCCATGCCCGTCGACGGGTCGAGCCCCACCGAGGGGAACCAGTCCCGCGGCACGCCGAGCGGCCCGCCCCAGCGGTGGGTGATCTGCGCCGCGGCGACGTCGGGGAACAGCTCGACCATGGTCCGGCGCAGCAGCCCGAACGTCGTGGGGTCGCGGTCGTAGGCCGGGCGGACCGCCGACCGCAGGTGGTACGGGGCTCCGCGCCCACCGAACGCGATGCGCCCGTCAGCCGTCCGCTGCGCGTAGATGATCAGGTGCCGGCCGTCGGCGAGGGTCTCGCGGCCGCTCCAGCCGATCCGGTCCCACACCTTGTCGGGCAGCGGCTCGGTCGCGATCATCAGTGAGTACACGGGTGCGAGGGTCCGCCGGTGCCCGGGCAGGGCCGGGGTGAAGCCCTCGGTGGCGCGGACGACGACCCCCGCGCGGACGGTCCCGCCGGGCGTGCGGACCTCGTGGGGGGCGATGTCGAGGGCCGGGGTCTTCTCGTAGAGCGCGACCCCCCGGGCGGTGACCACGTCGGCGAGCCCGCGGACCAGCTTGGCCGGGTCGAGTGCGGCGCAGTCCGGGGACCAGCGGGCGCCGAGGACGTCGGTCGCGCACACCCGCTCGCGGGTCTCGGCCGCGGACAGCCAGGTCGAGCGGACCCCCCAGTGGGTGTCGTCCTCGACGTCGGCGCGCAGCCGCTGCTCCTGCGGCTCGCTGCGGGCGAGGGTGATCGTCCCGCCCTTGGCCCAGTCCGCGTGGACGTCCTCACGGCGGCAGAAGTCCCCGACCTCGTCGACGGTCGCGGCGAGGGCGTCGATCATCGCGCGGGCGGCCGGCTCGCCGTAGCGCCGTGCCACCGCGGGCGGGTGCGCGGCGAACTCCCCGACGCACCAGCCGCCGTTGCGCCCGGACGCCCCGAAGCCCGCGATCTCCCGCTCGACGACGGCGATCCGCAGCGAGGGGTCGGCCCGTGACAGGTGGTAGGCCGTCCAGAGCCCGGTGTACCCGGCGCCGACGACCGCGACGTCGACCTCGAGGTCGCGGTCCAGGCGCGCGCGGGGGATCAGCGGGGCCGGCAGCCGGTCCAGCCACAGCGACAACCCACGATACGAAGCACCCACGACGCCTCCCGGCTCAGCGACACTGCCATCGGAGCGCACCGGACCTCCGCCGACGACCGCCCGGGCCGCGACATCCCTCGCCGGACCGGGCGCCGCCGACGGGATCCGGTGGACCCGGGGCACGCTAGCGGCCCGGCGGGGGCCACCGGAAGGGTGGTCGCGACCAGTCCACGGGGCGGTCGTCCCGCGCGCCCGGCCGTCACGCAAGGCTCCGACCCGATCTCGCGGGGTGTCCCCGACGGCGGGCCGACCGCCGGCAGGATCGCTGGGTGGTCGGCTGGAGCCGGCTCCTCGATGTCCGGTCGGTCACCGCCGAGGGGACCTCGACCGGCACCCGGGCCCGGTGTTCCGGCCGCGGCCGGGTCTCGCCGGGAGGCGACGTGCTCGGCTCCAGGCGTCCGGAACCGACACCGGACGGCCCGATCGGGCTGTCAGACTCCGGGACCGGCGTGTGCCGTCGACCCGGGACGCCCAGGCGCGGCGACGCGGTGCCCGCGGAGGACCAGGGTGAGTCCCGCCCGCCGGCTCACCGACGACGGCCCGCCGGCTCCCCGACCGCTCCCGGCCGACCGGCCGGCGGGGGGCACCGGTCGCCGCGGCTCAGCCGTCGGCGCGCTCGCCCGACCGGCCGCCCGTGCTGCCGGTGAGTGCTCCCCACGCGTAGGTCTGCTTGGCCAGCTGCAGGTAGACGAAGCTCTCGGTGGACACGACCCCCGGGATGCCGCGGACCCCGTCGTTCAGCAGGCCCAGCAGCTGCTGGTCGTCCTCGCAGGTGATCTCGCAGAGGATGTCGAAGGACCCCGCGCAGAGCACGACGTAGTCGACCTGCGGGATCTCGCCCAGGCGGCGGGCGACCTCGCGGGAGTCGCCCTCGACCCGCACCCCGACCATGGCCTGGCGCGCCAGGTTGACCGTCATCGGGTCGGTGACCGCGATGATCTGCATGACCCCGGAGTCGAGGAGCCGCTGGACACGCTGGCGGACGGCGGCCTCGGAGAGCCCGACCTCCTTGGCGAGCGCCGCGTAGGACGCCCGCCCGTCCTGCTGCAGCGCCGCGATCAGCGCGTGGTCGGTGGCGTCGAGGCGGCCGCTGCGCCCCGGCGACCGGGTCCTGGTCTCGGCCACCCGGCCCTCGGTGGTCCGGCCCTCGGTGCCCCGGCCGTCGGTGCCGTGGCTCTCCACCGCCCGCCCGGCGGTGACCCGGCTCTCGGCGCGCGCGTCGATACCGCGCACAGACCCCGTCACCGGCGGCCCTGCCGGACGTCCCGGATGCACCGCCTCACCGGCCACGGACGCTCGAGCCGCCGCTCAGGCCGGGATGCCGCGGGAGACCAGCGACCGCTCGACGAGCTTCAGGCCCGACAGGCCGGGCATGTCGTCGAGGTGGGCGTCGATGCGACGGGCCTGCTCGCGCCCGGTCGGACCGCCCATCAGGTAGGTCAGCAGGTGGCGGG
>CAXSIB010000344.1:0-3978 GCA_964237095.1 uncultured Actinomycetales bacterium | reverse complement strand
GGGCGCGCGATCGAGGAGATCGGGCTCTACCACCCCAAGGAGGAGCCGAGCCTCATCCAGGTCGACTCCGAGCGGGTCCAGCACTGGCTGTCCGTCGGCGCGCAGCCGACCGAGCCGGTCCTCGCGATCCTGAAGATCACCGGTGACTGGCAGAAGCACAAGGGCCTCCCGGGCACCGAGGGCACGCTGCGGTTCGCGGCCCCGCGCATGGACAAGGAGGCCTTCTTCCAGGCCGCCCTCGCCGAGGCCCACGCCGACGGGTCGGTCGGCGGCGACGCCACCACCCGCCGCGCCCGCAAGACCGCTCCCGGCGCCACCCCCGAGACCGCCACGGCCACGGCTGTCACCGGCATCGACGCGGCCCCGTCGGTCGCACCGTCCGCGGAGGTCCCGGTCGTCGCCGGCGGCACCGGGACCGACGCGCCCGCCGACACCAACCCGGTGGAGTCCGCCGAGCTCGAGGCGACCGCCGCCGACCCGACCACCGGCGGGGACACCCTCCCCGACGCCGCGGTCGCCGACGACTCGCTGCCCTCGGAGGAGTCCACCCACCGCACCGACGAGGCCTGACCGACCGTGCTCAGCGAGGCCGTCGAGCACCTGGTCCGGGGGATCGTCACCCACCCGGACGACGTCGCCGTGTCCGACAAGGTCCAGCGGCGGGGCCGGGTCCTGCAGGTCCGGGTGCACCCGGACGACGTCGGCAAGGTCATCGGCCGCGGCGGCCGCACGGCGCGGGCGCTCCGGACGGTCGTCACGGCGCTCGCCCGCGGCCGGCAGATCCGCGTCGAGTTCCCCGACGTCTGAGTGACCGGGTCCCCGCTCGACCCGGCTGACCCGGCTGATCGGACTCCGGCGCCGGGGGCGTCGGCCGGATCAACTCCGGACGCGACCGTCGAGGTCGCGGTCGCCCGGGTCCTGCGGGCCCATGGGGTCCGCGGCCACCTCGCGGTCCTGCCGCTGACCGACGAGCCCGAGGACCGCCTCGCCGCCGGCTGCGTCCTCACGGTCGAGACGTCGACGGCCGGGCTCCCGACCTCCCTCGAGGTCCTGCGGTCGGTCGTGAGCGCCGACCGGGTGCTGCTCAGCGTCGCGGAGGTCACCGACCGCGATGCGGCCGAGCGGCTGCGCGGGGCGGTGCTGACCGCGCTCGTCCCGGTCGACCGGTCCCCGGCCGACCCCGAGGAGTTCTATGACCACCAGCTGCTCGGTCTCGCCGTCGTCGACACCGCCGGGACGGCCCTCGGGACGGTGTCCGGGGTGACCCACGGGTCCCAGGACCTGCTCGTCGTCACGACCGGGGCCGCCGGGCCGCCGGTGCTGGTCCCGTTCGTCGTCGCGCTGGTGCCCGTGGTCGACCCGGCCGGCGGCCGGGTCGTGGTCGACCCCCCGCCCGGGCTGTTCGACGCGCCCACCGGCGGTGCCGACCCCGGGCTCGACGCCGACCCTGATCCCGTCGAGGACGGGGCTCGGGACGACGAGCCGGCCGAGGACGTCCCCACGGGCGGGGACCGGGACCCCGCGTGAGCCCGGTGCTCGCGATCGACGTCGTCACCGTCTTCCCCGAGTACCTCGCCCCGCTGAAACTGTCGCTGCTGGGCCGGGCCGTGCGCGCCGGGCTGCTGCGCGTCGACGTCCACGACCTGCGCGACTGGACCACCGACCGCCACCGCAGCGTCGACGACACCCCCTACGGCGGCGGCGCGGGCATGGTCATGCGGCCCGAGCCCTGGGGGGCCGCGCTCGACGCGCTCGCCCCGGCCGGCGCGGACCCGGTCCCGACCCTCGTGGTGCCGTCCCCGGCGGGGGAGCCCCTCACGCAGACCCTCGCGCACCACCTGGCCACCGCCGGGCACCTCGTCGTCGCCTGCGGGCGGTACGAGGGGATCGACGACCGGGTCCTCGCCGACGCCCGGCGGCGCCTCCCGGTGGTCGAGGTGTCGGTCGGTGACGTGGTCCTGGCCGGCGGGGAGGCGGTCGCGCTGGTCGTCGTCGAGGCCGCCGCCCGCCTGGTGCCCGGGGTGCTGGGCAACCCCGCGTCGCTCGTCGAGGAGTCCCACGCGACCGACGCCGGGCTGCTGGAGTACCCGCTCTACACCCGGCCCCCGACGTGGCGGGATCTCGACGTGCCCGACGTCCTCGTCGGCGGCGACCACGCGCGGGTGGCCCGGTGGCGCCGGACGGCGGCCGTCCGGCGGACCGCCGAGCGACGCCCGGACCTCCTCGAGCAGCTCGCGCCCGACCGCCTCGACGCCGCCGACCGGGCGACGCTGGCGGAGCTCGGCTGGGCGGTGTCGGCCACCGCGGTCGGCCGTCCGGGGCCGGTCGCACCGCCTGCTGTGGCAGACTGCGGGGGCTGAGCCGCCCACCCTGCACGCCGGGAGCGCCGCACGTCGCGAGCCCGGTCACCGGGAGCGTGGACGCCGGTCACCCCCCGACCGCGGACCGGGCGGCAGGCTCCGCTCCTGCCACCGGGGGAGCGGGGGTGTCGCACCGGCCGTCGCGCCGGGGCGGGGCCGCGAGCGGGCCCGGCCTCGAGCCGGTCCCGGTGTCCCATCGACGACGGGCGTCCCGTGGCGCCCGAGGAGAGATCTGATGAGCAACGTCCTCGACGTCCTGGATGCGCCCTCGCTGCGCACCGACGTCCCCTCGTTCCGGCCCGGTGACACCGTCAAGGTGCACGTGCGCGTCATCGAGGGCAACCGCACCCGCGTCCAGGTCTTCCAGGGCGCGGTCATCCGCCGGCAGGGCGGGGGCGTCCGCGAGACGTTCACCGTCCGCAAGGTGAGCTTCGGCGTCGGGGTCGAGCGGACCTTCCCGGTCCACACCCCCATCGTGGAGAAGATCGAGGTCGCCGTCCGCGGCGACGTCCGCCGCGCGAAGCTGTACTACCTCCGCGGTCTCAAGGGCAAGAAGGCCAAGATCAAGGAGCGCCGCGACCGTCCCACCGGCTGACCCGGTCCCGGCCGGCGACGGCGCCGTCGGACAGGGGTCACCGGACACGCGCAGAGGTGGGGCCGCAGCGATGAGCCAGGCCGGTACACGCACGGACGGGTCGGTGGTCCGCCGGGCCCGCCGCAGTCGTCACGACCGTCGGCCCGGCCAGGCGCGGCGGTCCTCCGGCGGGGTCCTCGGGACGCTGCGCGAGACCGTCGTCGTCCTGGTCGTCGCCCTCGTGCTCGCGAGCCTGCTGCGGGCCTTCGTGGTCCAGGCGTTCGTCGTCCCGTCGCAGTCGATGGAGAACACCCTGATGGGCGGCGACGGGGTCAACGACCGGATCGTCGTGGACAAGCTGCCCGGCCAGACGGTCCGCCGCGGAGAGATCGTGGTCTTCGCCGACCCGGGGGGCTGGCTCGACAACGAGGTCGCGACCGTGCCGACCGGCTCGGAGGGCGAGTTCCGGCGGGTCCTGGAGTTCGTCGGGGTCATCCCGAACAACGCCACCGGCCACCTGGTCAAGCGGGTCATCGGCATCGGCGGCGACCGGGTGGCGTGCAAGGGCAACGGGGCGCCGGTCACCGTGAACGGGGTCGCCCTCGCCGAGTCCGCGTACCTCTACCCGGGGTCGCAGCCTTCCACGCTGGCCTTCGACGTCACCGTGCCGGCCGGGCACTTCTGGGTCATGGGCGACAACCGCATCGCCTCCTCCGACTCCCGCGTCACCCACGCCAGCGGCCCCTTCGTGCCGGCCGCCGACATCACCGGCCGGGTCGTGGCCGTGGTCTACCCGTTCGGGCGCCTCAGCCGGGAACGGATCCCGGCGACGTTCGCGCGGGTGCCCGCCCCGAGCACGGGTGCCGCGGCCGGATGAGCGCACCGCACGACGAGGCCGTCGCGCCGGCTCCCACCACCGTCGGGGCGGTCCGGGCCGTCCGGCGCGACGCCGGGATCTACGGCTACGAGGCCGCGCTCCGCCGCGCCGGGCTCGGCCCCGTCGCGGGCGTCGACGAGGCCGGCCGCGGCCCGTGCGCGCGCCCG
>CAXSIB010000343.1:0-3995 GCA_964237095.1 uncultured Actinomycetales bacterium | reverse complement strand
CTGCGCAGCCGGGCCCGCTCGCGCCGCCCGCCGCGGCCCCCGTCGTGCCCCGCGCCCGCCGCCGCCGCGGGGCGGAGCTCCTCCTGCTGCTGCTCGCGCTCGCGATCTGCGCGGGCGCCTACGTCAGCGTCGGGCTCAACCGCGACGGCCACGTCGAGACCGCCCGCGCGTGGCCGCTCGGCGGGCTCGCGGTGCTCGTGCTGGTCGCGCACGTCGTGGTGCGGATCCGGCTGCCGTGGGCGGACCCCGTGCTGCTGCCCGCGGCCACCCTGCTGAACGGGCTCGGCCTCGTCCTCATCCACGTCCTCGACGACATCGCCGCCGCCGGCACCGCCGCCGGTCAGACCCCGCCGCGCGCGGTCGCCGAGACCCAGCTGGTGTGGACCGGCCTCGGCGTCGTGCTGTTCCTGGCGGTGGTCGCCTTCGTCCGCGACCACCGGGTCCTCGGCCGGATCACCTACACCTGCGGGCTCGCGGCGATCGTCCTGCTCGTGCTCCCGCTCGTCCCCGGGCTCGGCGTCCAGATCTTCGGGGCCCGGATCTGGATCGCCGCGGCCGGCTTCTCCTTCCAGCCCGGAGAGGTCGCGAAGATCGCCCTGGCCGTGTTCTTCGCCGGCTACCTGGCGGTGAAGCGGGACGCCCTCGCCGTGGCGGGGCGGCGGATCGCGGGGATCGACCTGCCGCGCGGGCGCGACCTCGGCCCGATCCTCGTGGCCTGGCTGCTGAGCGTGGGGGTGCTCGTCTTCGAGCAGGACCTCGGCACGTCCCTGCTGCTGTTCGGGCTGTTCGTCGTGATGCTCTACGTGGCGACGGAGCGGTTCAGCTGGGTCGTCCTGGGCGCCCTGCTGTTCACCGCGGGCGCGACCTTCGGCTACCACCGCTTCGCCTACGTGCAGGAGCGGTTCAGCGTCTGGGCGCACCCGTTCGCACCGGACAACGCGGCCGCCCGCTACCAGATCATACAGTCCCTGTTCGGCATGGCCAACGGCGGCCTGCTGGGCACCGGCCTCGGCCTCGGCGAGCCGCAGCTGGTGCCCCTGGCCCAGAGCGACTTCATCGCCATCACCCTCGCGGAGAACCTCGGGCTCACCGGCGTGATGGCCGTCATCGTCCTGTACGGGCTCATCGTCGAGCGGGGACTGCGGACGGCGCTGATGTGCCGCGACGCGTTCGGCAAGCTCCTCGCCCTCGGGCTGTCGTTCACCCTGGCCCTGCAGGTGTTCATCGTCCTCGGCGGGGTCACGAAGCTGATCCCGCTCACCGGTCTGACGACGCCGTTCATGTCGGCCGGCGGCTCGTCGCTGGTCGCCAACTGGGTCGTCATCGCGCTCCTGCTGGTCGTCTCCGACCGTACGCGGCGACCACAACCGGCGCGCCCCGGCGCCGCCAGGACGGAGAACCGGTGAACCGCCCCATCCGCCGGGTGGCGATCTTCGCGATCGTCCTCGTGGCCGCGCTGCTGCTGAACGCCACGTGGGTGCAGGCGTTCCAGGCCACCTCGCTCGACAACCGGGTCGGCAACCAGCGCACGCTGCTCGCGGCCTACGCCCGCCAGCGGGGACCGATCCTGGTGGGCGGACAGGCGATCGCCCGCTCGGTCCCGACCGGCGACCGGCTGAAGTACCTGCGGCGCTACCCCGGCGGGGCCGAGTACGCCCCGGTGACCGGCTTCGACTCCTTCATCTACGGCACCTACGGCATCGAGTCCACCTACGACACCGAGCTGTCCGGCAACAACAGCGCGCTGTTCGTGCGCCGGATCGTCGACGTGGTCACCGGGGCCCAACCCCAGGGGGCGAGTGTCGAGCTGACGATCGACCCGGCCGCGCAGGACGCCGCCTGGAAGGGCCTGACCGGTCAGGAGGGCGCGGTCGTCGCGATCGAGCCGAAGACCGGGCGTGTCCTGGCCCTCGCCTCCAGCCCGTCCTACGACCCGGCAACGCTGTCGTCGCACGACGGCGCGGCCATCCGCGCGGCCTGGACCCGCCTCGACCCGGCGGCGGCGTCGAGCCCGGTGCTGAACCGCGCGTCGAGCCAGGTCTACCCGCCCGGATCGACGTTCAAGCTCGTCACCGCGGCGGCCGCGCTGGACGCCGGGACCTACACCCCGGACACCCTGCTGCCCGGCCCGGCCTCGCTCACCCTGACCGGGACGACGACGAGGCTCCCCAACGAGAACGGGCAGTCCTGCGGGGCGAACGACCGGGTCACCCTCCGACGGGCACTGGAGATCTCCTGCAACACCGCGTTCGCCTCCCTCGGCGGGACCCTCGGGGCGGGGGTCCTGCGCCGGCAGGCCGAGGCGTTCGGGTTCGGGACCGACCTGCTGCCCGACCTGTCCGCCGCGAGCAGCCGCTTCCCGGCGTCGCCGAACGCGTCCCAGACGCAGCTGTCGGCCATCGGCCAGTTCAGCGTGACGGCGAGTGTCCTGCAGATGGCGTCGGTGGCCGCGACGATCGCCGACGGCGGCGTCCGGCACACCCCGTACCTGGTGTCCCGGGTGTTGAGCCCGAACCTGCAGGAGCTGTCCCACACCGACCCCTCCACGGGGGTGGCCGCGATGACCCCGGCGGCCGCCAAGGCGCTGACGTCGATGATGGTCACGGTGGTGGCGACCGGGACGGGCACGCCGGCGCAGATCTCCGGCGTGCAGGTCGCCGGCAAGACGGGCACCGCGCAGACCTCGGCCGGGGTCAAGCCGGTCGCCTGGTTCGTCGCGTTCGCGCCGGCGGACGACCCGCAGGTCGCGGTCGCGGTCGCGATCCCCGACGCCGCCATCCCCAGCCAGGACGTCGCCGGCGGGAAGCTCGCCGCCCCGATCGCGAAGGCCGTCATCCAGGCGGTGCTGGGCCGATGACGCCGCCGGTCGGACAGTGGGGGCACGCCCGCCCGAACGGGCGGCCGCTCGCGAGCGGTCGGCGGTCCGGATGCGGCCGGGCACCCGACAGTTACGATCGTCTCGATAGTTCTGAGTGGATGGACATGACCAGTGAGTGAGGGCGCCGCCCGCGGGGCGCGGGGACCCGTCGGACCGGGTGGTCCGGTGGTGGGCGGCCGCTACCGCCTCGGTGAGGTGATCGGCTACGGCGGGATGGCCGAGGTCTACCGCGGGCAGGACGAGCGGCTCGGCCGGACGGTCGCGGTGAAGCTGCTGCGGGCGTCGCTGGCGAGCGACGCGACCTTCCAGGCGCGCTTCCGCGCCGAGGCGCAGGCCGCCGCCGGGCTCAACCACCCCAACGTCATCTCGGTCTACGACTTCGGCGACGGGGCCAGCAGCGTGGGCGCCATCGCCGGGCTGCCCTACATCGTCATGGAGTTCGTCGAGGGCCGGACCCTGCGCGACATCGTCCGCCAGGACCGCCGGCTGCTGCCCGAGCGCGCCCTGGAGATCGTCGCCGACATCCTGTCCGCGCTGGACTACAGCCACCGGATGGGCATCGTCCACCGCGACATCAAGCCGGCCAACGTGATGCTGACCCCGCGCGGGGACGTCAAGGTCATGGACTTCGGCATCGCCCGCGCGATCGCGGACACCTCGTCGAGCATGACCCAGACCGCCGCGGTCATCGGGACCGCGCAGTACCTGTCCCCGGAACAGGCCCGCGGCCAGACCGTCGACGGGCGCAGCGACCTCTACTCCACCGGCTGCGTGCTCTACGAGCTCCTCACCGGCCGCCCGCCCTTCACCGCGGACTCCCCGGTCGCCCTCGCGCTCTCCCACATCCGCGACACCGCGGTGCCCCCGGACGTGGTCGACCCGGCGGTGCCGGCGGCCGCGAGCGCGATCACGATGATGGCGCTGGCCAAGGACGTCATGGACCGCTACCCGAGCGCCGGAGCGATGCGCGACGACGTCGAGCGCGCGCTCGCGGGACGGCCGGTGCTCGCCCCGGCCGTCGGTGCGTCCGCCGCCGCGGCCGCGGCCGCCGAGGACGACGTCCGCACGCAGGTCTTCCGCCCGGGGGTGGCGGGGGCCGCGGCGAGGTCGCAGCCGG
>CAXSIB010000342.1:0-4020 GCA_964237095.1 uncultured Actinomycetales bacterium | reverse complement strand
GCGAGCACCGCGTCCTCGGCGATGGCCTCCGGGACAGCCTCTGCGGCGGCCGCCCCGGGGGCCGCGACCGGCGGGTCCGCCGCACGACCGGCGGCGTCGACGGGAGCCGCCCCGCCCCCGACGCTGACCGCCCGCCCGGATCGGGTCCCGGTGACCGCGGCCTCGCTCGGCGGGGTCGTCCGCGGCCTGCGGGCGCGGAGCGCGGCCGTTCCCGACGTCCGGACCACGTCCTCCTCCCCGGCCACCTCGGGCACCTCGGACGCGGCGCCCAGCCTGACCGCCCAGGCCAGCCGCCCGTCGGTGGCGGCGGGGGGCCGGACGTCGGCGGCCACGGGGTCGGGGCCGGGGACGTTCGCCGGCCCGTCGCTGCCGGCGGGCTGCCGGCCCGCCGGGGTGCCCGCGTCGACGCGGGTGCTGGTCCGCCAGCCCGTCACCTACGCGGGCCGGGACGCCGTCCTGGTGGTGCTCGACCCCGCCGTCGGCCCGTCCGGGACCGTCCGCGCGGAGGTCATCGCGACCTGCGGGGGACGCGCGCTGCTCAGCCGCACGGTGTCGCTCGCACCCTGACCCAGAGTCCGGGGGACCCGGCGGGCGACCGGTGGTGAGCGCCGCGGACCGTGTCCCGGGGCCGCCGCGGGCCGGAATGCGCGGGGTCGGGCGGTGGTTGAGTCCTCGTGACAGCGGTGGCCTCCCGGGGCCGGCCGCCCGGACGGACGGCGGGAGCAGCGGGCATGACCACGGGCAGCAACGGCATCTCGACGCCGGGGACGGACGACGTCCGGGACCTCGTGATCGTCGGCTCCGGGCCGGCCGGGTACACCGCTGCGCTGTACGCGGCGCGCGCCCAGCTGCACCCGCTGGTCCTCGAGGGCTCCGTCACCGCGGGCGGTGCGCTGATGAACACGACCGAGGTCGAGAACTTCCCCGGCTTCACCGAGGGCGTCCAGGGTCCGGACCTGATGGGCTCGTTCCGCGCCCAGGCCGAGCGCTTCGGCGCCGAGCTGGTGCGCGACGACGCCACGGCGCTGGACCTCGACGACCCCGTCAAGACGGTCACGGCCGGCGACGGGACCGTGTACCGGGCGCGTGCGGTGATCCTGGCCACCGGCTCGGGGTACCGCGAGCTCGGGCTCGCCGACGAGAAGCGGCTGTCGGGCCACGGGGTCTCCTGGTGCGCCACCTGCGACGGCTTCTTCTTCCGCGGGAAGGACATCGCGGTGGTCGGCGGCGGCGACTCCGCGCTCGAGGAGGCCACCTTCCTGGCGCGCTTCGCGTCCTCGGTCACCCTGGTCCACCGGCGCGGCGAGCTGCGGGCGTCGAAGGTCATGGTGGCCCGCGCCCACGCCGAGCCGAAGATCCGGTTCGCGTGGCACTCGGAGATCACCCGGATCCTCGGCGACGACCACGTCACCGGCATCGAGCTGCGCGACGTGCGCACCGGTGAGACCCGCACCCAGGACCTCGCGGGGGTGTTCGTGGCGATCGGGCACAACCCCCGCTCGGAGCTGCTCCACGGCCAGGTGGACCTCGACGCCGACGGCTACGTCCGCGTGGCCTCCCCCGGCACGGCGACCAACCTCGACGGCGTCTTCGCCTGCGGGGACCTCGTCGACCACACCTACCGCCAGGCCATCACCGCCGCCGGTTCCGGCTGTGCGGCGGCCCTAGACGCCGAGCGCTGGCTGGCCGCCCACGGCGACCACGCGTTCACCCCCTCGGTCGAGGTCGAGGAGTCCGAGCGCGAGCCCGTCGCCGTCTGACGGGACCGCTCACGCCGGGACCGCACCGCACCGAGACCGTCCCACCGAGACCGCACCGCCCCGACCGGGGTCACACCCGGTCCCACCCCCACCGGAACCCACCGCCCGCACCGCGGGCACGAGAGAGGAACGACATGGCCAACGTGCTGCCCGTCACCGACGCAGAGTTCGACACCGACGTCCTGAAGTCGGACAAGCCGGTGCTCGTCGACTTCTGGGCCGTCTGGTGCGGCCCGTGCAAGATGGTCTCCCCGATCCTGGACGAGATCGCCGGCGAGCACTCCGACAAGCTCGCCTTCCGCAAGATGAACGTGGACGAGAACCCGGTGGTCCCCTCGACCTACCGGATCACCTCGATCCCCACCCTGAACGTGTACCAGGGCGGCCAGCTGGTGAAGTCGATCGTCGGCGCCAAGCCGAAGGCCGCGCTGCTCGCCGACCTCGCCGAGTACCTCTGAGGTCACAGTCCTCTGAGGTCACAGTCCCCTGAGGTAACAGTCCCCTGAGGTCCCGGTACCTCTGATCGTCAGGTCGCACTGACCGTCCGGCCCGGCCGGACGGTGTCCCCGGAGCAGCAGGAGCAGGGCCCGACCGGCCGCACGTCGACCGGTCGGGCCCTGTCACGTCCGGTGCCCGGTCCGTGGCTGTCCGGTCGCCGCCGACCCGGGCGCGGCCGGGCGCCCGGCCGGGCGGGGGGTCGCTGTCTACAGTGACCTCGGTCGGGGCGGAACCGGCCGGGGGCCGGGACCGTCACACCGGGGTGGGACCGGGTCGGTCCGACCGGCCGCGACCGCGGTGGGTCCGGCTCTGGTGTCGCGTCGTCGTGTCGTCGAGAAGTGTGGGAGGTCCCGGGTGACACCTGTGGTGCCGTCGCCCGGTCCGGTCCTGGTGCTCCGCCGGGGCGACCACGGACCGGCGGTCCTCGACCTCCGCGACCGCCTCACCGCCGCGGGCACGACGGCCGCGCCGGGGAACCCGTCCGAGCTGTTCGACGAGGGCCTCGCCCGCGCGGTCCGGTCCTTCCAGCAGGAGCGCGGCCTGTCCGCGACCGGCGAGGTCGACCCGGTGACGAACGCCCACCTCGAGGAGGCCCGCTGGCGCCTCGGCGACCGGCTCCTCTGGTTCGTCGCCGACCAGCCGTTCACCGGCGACGACGTCGTCGGCCTGCAGGCCCGCCTGCTGGAGTTCGGCTTCGACGTCGGCCGGGTGGACGGCGTCTTCCGGCACCGCACCGAGACCTGTCTGCGGGAGTTCCAGCGCAACCTCGGGTTCCCGCCCGACGGCATCTGCGGCCCGGCCACCTTCAAGGCCCTGCGCCGCCTCAGCCGTCCCCGGGTGACCGGCGGGCGGCCCGACGCCCTGCGGGACATCGAGGTGCTGCACCAGGCCGGTCCCGCACTGGCGGGGAAGGTCGTGGTGCTCGATCCCGGCCACGGCGGCGCGGACCGCGGCCACCGGGGCTGGGGCCTCGTCGAGTCCGACCTGACCCTCGACCTGGCCGCTCGCATCCGCGGCCGCCTGCGGGCCGTCGGGGTCACCGCCTACCTGACCCGCGGCGAGCTCGCCGACGACGAGGTCCTCGACGAGGCCGCCCGGGCCCGTTTCGCCAACGACACGACCGCGGACCTCGTGGTGTCGCTGCACCTCGACAGCCACCCGGACCCGCACGCCGAGGGGGTCGCGACCTTCTACTACGGCAGCCCGACCCGGGGCTCCTTCTCCACGACGGGCGAGCGGTTCGCCGGGCTCGTCCAGCGGGAACTGGTCGCCCGCACCCGGCTGCGCGACGACCGTACCCACGCGAAGACCTGGGACCTGCTCCGCTACACCCGGATGCCCGCGATCAGGGTCGAGGCGGGCTACCTGTCGAGCCCGGAGGACTCCCGCCTGCTCGCGACCGACACCGGGCGCGACACGGTCGCGGACGCCGTCGTGGTCGCCGTCCAGCGGGTCTACCTGCCCGCCGACGCCGACGCGCCGACGGGGATGCTGCGGCTGTCCGAGCTGGCGGGCTGACGCCGGCCGGGTCCCCGACCCACGCGCCGTCCGCCGGTAGCCTTCGCGTCCATGCCACCGTCGACGCCGCCGGGCCCGGCCGTCCCGTCGGCGCCGCCGCCGGAGCCGACGTCGACGTCCTCGACAGCGACAGCGGCAGCGGCAGGCCCGCCGGAGCCGGGCCGGTCGGTCGGTGCGCCCGCGACCCCGGCCCACCGGCGGCCCGAGCCGGCGCGCCCCCGGGCGGCCCGGGTGCCGGCGCGGG
>CAXSIB010000341.1:0-4023 GCA_964237095.1 uncultured Actinomycetales bacterium | reverse complement strand
GGCGCCCGGCGATGCGGGCGAGGACCCGCCCGGCGCGGCCGTCGGCGTCGGTGCGCGCGGCGAGGGCCGACACCCGGCGCCGGCGGATCACGGCACCCTCGGCGGCCAGCGGGACCAGCACCCCGGCCACGACCGCGACGGTCTCGCGGACCGAGGCCCGGACGGGGGTCGGCGTCGTGGTCACGCGGTGATCCTGCCCGGCGCGGGGCCGCGCGGGGCCGTGGACGGGCCGGCCCGCGGTCAGGCCGGGCCGAGGGTCAGGGCCAGGGCGGCCGTGCGGGACTCCCGCGGGGCGATCCGCACCTGGGTGCCCGTCTTGGCCTGCGTGGCGTGCAGCCCCTGCGCCGGGTAGGACGTGGCCGGCTCGACCGCGAGGACGTAGGCCGCGTGGTACCAGGGGAAGCCGCCGGTGCCGCCGGCCTCCAGCCAGTACCAGGCGAACGGGAAGCTGGCCGCCCGCCAGTCCAGGGTGACCGACACCCCGACCCCGGGGTTGGCGAGGCGGACCCGCGCCTGCGGCGGGAAGTCGGTCAGGTAGGCCATCCGGTCGACGCCCGCGTCGGCGGCCGGGACGGTGCCGAGGTCGGTCGTCCCCCCGCGCCGCGCCGGCACGTGCGGCCACGCCACGGTCGCCCCCGCCACCAGCTCCGAGCTGGCGTTGTCGCGGATGTCGTCGACCAGCACGGTGCGCGCGTTGGTCGTGACCTCCAGCCCGGGCGAGAGGAACGGCGCGCCGAACGCCGGGTGGTGGGACCACATCACCTCCACCGGCTGTCCGCCGAGGTTGGTGACGACCTCCCGCACCGTCACCCGCGGCCCGTCGAGAGCGATGCTCTTGGTGATCTCGAAGGGGCTGTGCACCAGGCGGGCCGACATCTCCAGCACGCCGGCCGGGGTCACCTCCCACTCGAACGGCGTCGACCACACCTCACCGTGGGTCGCCCAGGTCACCCCGTGCTCCTCGACCGCGTCGCCCCCGTTGGGGAAGACCGTCTGCCAGCCGCCCGGGTAGGCCTGCATGAGCCGCGACTCGTCGTTGCCGCCGAGGGGGAGCGCGTCGGGGTGGCGCAGCCCCCAGCGCGTCTTCCACAGGACGTCCAGGCCGGTCGCCCGCCAGCGGGCCGCGAGGATGTCGCCCCCCTTGCCCGGGACGACGTCGACCTCGATCTCGGCCGTCCGCAGCCGGACCACCTCCCAGCCCCGGTACTCCACGACCTCCACGTCGACACGAGCGCTCATGCGCGCAGCCTCGCCGGTCGCCGCCGCGGTCGGCACCTGACACGCTGCGCGCCGAGTGGGCTCGAGTCGGGGGAGCCCACAGTCGGGGCGGGGAGGGCGGCATGGCGCAGCAGGAGGAGTCGGAGCACGCGGGGCGGGTGGCGCTGGTGACGGGCGCGAGCAGCGGGATCGGGGCCGCGAGCGCGCGCCTGCTGGCCGCCCGCGGGGCCGCGGTCGCGGTGAACTCCGTCGACGCGGCGGGGGTCGAGCAGGTGGTCGCCGAGATCACCGCCGCGGGTGGGCGGGCCCTGGCCGTGCCCGGTGACGTCGGCGACGGCGCCGCGATGGACGCCGCCGTGGCCGCGACCGTCGCCGCGTTCGGTCGCCTCGACGTGCTGGTGACCGCGGCGGGCATCCAGCGCTACGGCACCGCGGTGACGACCTCGGACGAGGTGTGGGACGACGTGTTCCGCATCAACGTGAAGGGGGTGTTCCTGGCCGCCCGGGCGGCGTTGCCGCACCTGCGCGCGTCCGGGTCCGGCTCGGTCGTGATCGTGTCGTCGGTGCAGGCCCACGTCGCGCAGACCGATGTCGCCGCCTACGCCGCGAGCAAGGGTGCGCAGCTGACCCTGGCCCGGGCGATGGTGGTCGACGAGGCGGCGTACGGCGTGCGGGTCAACACGGTGCTGCCCGGGTCGGTGGACACCCCGATGCTCCGGGCGTCGGCGGCGATGTTCAGCGACGGCACCCCCGCGGGGGTCGAGGCCACCCTGCGGTCCTGGGGCTCGTCGCACCCGCTCGGGCGGCGGATCGCCCGCGCCGAGGAGGTCGCCGAGGTGGTCGCGTTCCTGGCCGGCACGCGAGCGAGCTTCGTCACCGGGGCCGACGTCCGCGTGGACGGCGGCCTGCTGTCGGTGATCGCCGCCGCGCTCCCGGGGTCGGCCCCGCCGGGCTGAGCCCGGCGGCCCGAGCCCGCGGCAGCCGCTTGCGGCCCGCGGTGTCCGGGATCGACATCCGGCGGCCCGATCCGGGGCCCCGGGTCGCCGACCCGCCGTCGGCTGTCGATCCAGGACAGGCGGTCCCGACCCGCGGTCCCGACCGTCCTCCCGACGGGGCTCAGGCCGTGAGCACCCGCACGGGGGAGCCGTCCAGCCAGGCCAGGACATCCTCGACGGCCTCGCCGTAGAAGATCCGGTAGGCCTCGCGGCTGACGTAGCCGAGGTGCGGGGTCACGACCACGTTGTCCAGCGTGCGCAGGGGATGGTCGAGCGGCAGCGGCTCGGTGTCGAACACGTCGAGCCCGGCGCCGGCGATCGTCCCGTCGGTGAGGGCCGCGACCAGGGCCGCCTCGTCGACGATCGGCCCGCGGGAGGTGTTGACGAGGTACCCGGTCGGGCCGAGCAGCGCCAGCTCGTGCGCGCCGACCAGCCCCCGGGTGCGGTCGGACAGCTTCTGGCACACGACGACCACCGAGGACTCCCGGAACAGGGCGTCGCGGTCGACGAGGCGCGCCCCGGCGGCCGCGGCCCGTTCGGCGGTGAGGTTGGCGCTCCACGCGAGCACCGCGGCGTCGAAGGCGTGGGCGTAGCGGGCGATGCGGGTGCCGATCTTCCCGAGGCCGAGGATCCCGATCGTCGACCCGGCGATCTCCGGCCCGATGCCGATCTGCCAGCGCCCGGCCCGGACCGCGGCGTCCTCCTGCGCCAGCCCGCGGGTCACCGCGAGCACCAGCGCCCACGTGAGCTCCGGCGTCGAGATCCCCACGCCGCCGGTGCCGCAGACGGTGATCCCGTGCTCGGCGGCGGCGGCCATGTCGAACGAGGCGTTGCCCATCGCGGTCGTCACGAGCAGCCGCAGCCGGGGCAGACGGGCCAGCAGGTCGGCCGGGAAGGGCGTGCGCTCGCGCATCGCGACCACCGCGTCGAAGGGGGCGAGGCGGTCGGCGAGGGCGTCGACGGTGTCGAGGTGGTCGGCGAAGACCGTCACCTCGGCCCGGGCGTCGAGCGGGCCGAAGTCGGCACTCGCCCGCGCCGCATCCTGGTAGTCGTCGAGGACCGCAACCCTGATCACGCGCCCACGCTAGGGCGGCCGGCCATCGGCTTCGCGACGAGAGGCTTGACCGGAATACCGGTAACTGAAAGGTTACGGGTGTGACGGACCCGGAGCAGGCACTGGACGCCCTCGGGGATCCCATGCGCCGCGCGGTGCTCGAGCAGCTCCGCGAGCGCCCCCTGCCGGTCGGGGAGATCGCGGCGCGGCTCCCGGTCAGCCGCCCGGCCGTCAGCCGGCACCTGCGGATCCTCACCGACGCGGGTCTCGTCCGGGCCGCGGCCGTCGGCCGCAACCGCCTCTACAGCGTCGCCACCCCCGGGCTCGCGGCCCTGCAGGACTGGGTGAACACCTTCTGGGACGACGTCCTGGCCGCCCTCGCCGCGGACGTCGAGGCCCGGGTCGCGGGCGTCCCCGGTGGGGCCGACACGGTTCCGAGGACCGGGCGCAGCGACCGCACCGACCACCCCCGCCGCACCGCCGAGGAGAACCGATGACGACCGTGCCCGCCGCCCCCGCCCTGGCCCCGGTGTCCCCGGTGCGCCGGAGCGTGCTGATCCGAGCGGACGTGGACACCTGCTGGGCCGCCGTCACCGAGCGGATCGGCGCCTGGTGGCCGCTGCTCGGACACAGCTGCAGCGACGATCCCGGAGCCGCGCTGGCCTTCGTCGACGGCGAGCTGGTCGAGACCGGCCGGGACGGGACTCGGTGGGTGTGGGGGACGGTGTTGCGCCGGGAGCCCCCGCACGGGCTGCT
>CAXSIB010000340.1:0-4028 GCA_964237095.1 uncultured Actinomycetales bacterium | reverse complement strand
GCCCGCACCGATGAGCAGGGCCGCCGCGGTGAGCGCCGCCACCCGGCCCGTCCGGGCCCGGCGCCGCGGCCGGCTGCTGCACTCGGAGCTCCGCCTGGTGTTCGGCCGGCGCCGCAACCTCGTCCTGCTCGGGGTCCTCGCGCTCGCGCCGGTCCTGCTCGGGCTGGCCGTGGACGCGTCGAACCCGGGTCCCGCGGCCGGGCCGAGCTTCCTGTTCCGGATCACCGAGAACGGCCTGTTCCTGGTGTTCACGTCCCTGTCGGTGACGGTGCCGATCTTCCTGCCGCTGGCGGTCGCGGTCGCCTCGGGCGACGCGATCGCCGGGGAGGCGGCGGCCGGGACCCTGCGGTCGCTGCTGGTGGTCCCGACGGGGCGGACGCGGCTGCTGGCGGTGAAGTACGCGGGCGTCGTCGCGTTCGCGGCGGCCTGCGTCGCGGCCGTCGCGGTGCTCGGGCTGCTCGTCGGACGCGTGCTGTTCCCGCACGGGCCGGTGACGCTGCTCTCGAGCAACCGGATCGGCTACGGGGCGGCGCTCGGGCGCACCGCGCTGATCTGCGCCTACGTCCTGCTGATGCTCGCGGCGCTCGCCGCGGTCGGGATCGCGGTGTCGACCCTGACCGACGTCCCGATGGCGGCGATGGCGACCGTGGCGGTGATCACGGTCGCGAGCGAGATCGCCGACTCGCTCCCCCAGCTGGCCGTGATCCACCCGTACCTGATCACCGACCCCTGGCTGGCGTTCGGCGACCTGCTCCGCTCACCGGTGCACTGGACCGGCCTGGCGCACGGGGTCGTGGTCGCGGCGGCCTACGCCGCGATCGCGCTCAGCGTCGCCTGGGCCCGCCTCACCACCCGCGACGTCGCGACCTGAGCCGGGCCGCCGGTCCGGGACGCCGGGCCGGCCACCCTCAGAACGCGCGGTAGTCCGCCGGGGACAGCCGCGGCCCGTACTTCGGCCGGTGGTGCCCGGCCAGGGCGAGCAGCGTGCACACGCGGTAGCGGTGCCCGCGCCACGGCTCGAGCACCCGGGCCATGCCGTCGTCGTCGCCGACCACCCCGGTGAACGCCCAGGTGACGTCCTTCGCGACGTGGAAGTCCCCGAAGCTGACGGCGTCCGGGTCGCCGTGGGCCCGCTGCATGACCTCCGCGGCGGTCCACACCCCGACCCCGGGCAGCAGCTGCAGCCACCGGGCCGCCTCCGCGTGGCCGAGCTGGAGGGTCTGCTCGAGGCGGGTCGCGTGGACCGCGAGGGTCACGATCCGCCGGGAGCGCTCGGGACCGACGCCGGCCAGGTGCCACTCCCAGCTCGGGATGCGCGCCCACGTGGGACCGTCCGGGACGAGGCGCAGGCGCGGCACGTCGGACCACGCGCCGGGCGGGCACGGCGCGGGCTCGCCGAAGCGCAGCAGCAGCCGCCGCCACGACGCCTTGGCCTCGATCCCGGTCACCTTCTGCTCGAGGACCACCGGCACCAGGGACTCCAGCACCAGCCCCGAGCGGCAGATCCGCCACGCGGCGAACCGACGGGCCGGGTCCCGCAGCAGCCGGTGGGACGAGTCGAAGCCCGAGTCGTCGTCGCCGGCCCCGAGCAGCTCCGGGAGGGTGTCCAGCGCCCACCGGGACCCCGGTCCCCACGCGTCGGCGAGGACCTCCCCGTCGTGGCGCTGGCGCAGGCGGAGGGTCACCGGGCCCTCCGGTGTCCGGCTCGCGCGCCAGGTGCTGCCGTCGGGCGTCCGCTGGTGGGACGGGTCGCCGGCGCCGTGGCGCAGCGGGCCCAGGGTGAGCCGGACGTCGGTCGGGCGCGGCGGGCGCCAGGTGCGCGAGGCCGACACCACGGGCGGCGCGGCCGCCGGCGCGGGTGCGGTCGTGGTCACGTCGAGCACTCCACCACACGGACCCGACAGGACCCGCCGGCCGCGGCGGTCCGGGGGGAGACCGTCCGACAGCCGCAGTGGGCGGCGGGGCGCGGCGGGGCGGCGACGGCACCCGGGTCACCCGCCGACCCCGCCCCGGATCGACGGCCGACGAGGACCGGGAGACCGTTCGGGTCCCGAGACGACCGTCCGGTGTCGATCGCGGACACCCGGCGGCGCTGGGACGCCTCGCCTCAGCCGTCGGTGCTGAAGCGCACCGAGTGGTCGGGGAGCACCGCCGAGGTCCACACGCGGATGCCCGCGCGCAGCTCGTTGCCCGAGCCCAGGTCGGCGTCGTCCCCGACGACCCCGTCGGTCACCGACGTGTGCGACCCGACGACCGCCCGCTCGCCGACGAGGGACCGCCGGACCACCGCGTCGGCGGCGATCCGGGCGCCGGCCAGCACCACCGAGGCGTCGACGACCGCGCCCGCGCCGACGGTCGCCCCGGCCCCGATCACCGAGCCGCCGTGGACGACCGCGGACTCGTCGACGACCGCCCCGGGCATCGTGATCGCCTGCCCGGTCGGGCCGGGCAGCGCGGCCGACGCGACCAGGCCGAGCACGAGGTCGCGCGAGCCCTCGACGTAGGACTGCGGGGTGCCGAGGTCGCGCCAGTAGGAGGACTCGACGTGCCCGACGACGAGGGCGCCGGCGGCCAACAGCCCGGGGAAGGTCTCGCGCTCGACCGAGACCGGGCGGCCGGTGGGGATCGCGTCGATCACCGAGCGGCGGAACACGTAGGACCCCGCGTTGACCAGGTTCGTCACCGGCTCGGGCATCTTCTCCAGGAACGCGGTGACCCGGCCGTCGCCGTCGATGGGGACGCACCCGAAGGCGCGGGCGTCCTCGACCTCGATCAGGTGGAGCGTGACGTCGGCGTCGCGGTCGAGGTGGATCGCGACCTGCTCGGCGATGGCGTGGCCGGAGAGGATGTCGCCGTTGAGGACGACCACGGCGTCGTCCGGCCCGCCGCGCAGCGCCGGCGTGACGTTGCGGATCGCGCCCGCGGTGTCCAGCGGGACCTCCTCGGTGACGTACTCGAGGGAGATGCCGTGCTCGCTGCCGTCTCCGAAGGTCGCCTCGAAGACCTCGGCCCGGTAGCTCGTCGCGAGCACGACGTGGGTGATCCCGGCCTCCCGGATCCGGGCGAAGACGTGCGCCAGGAACGGCACCCCCGCCACGGACAGCAGCGGCTTCGGGGTGTTCACGGTCAGCGGCCGGAGCCGCGTCCCCCGGCCGCCCACCAGCAGGACTGCCTCGGTCATCGTGCTCCTCCTCGTCGGACCGGCCGCTCGCGCCGGTCGGGGGTCCTGGTCGGGTGTCCCGGGCCGGGTGGCCCGGTCGGGTGGCCGCCGGGAGCGCCGCACCGGGAGGCCGCCCGCCGGTCGGCCGGCGCGCCGAGCGGTGCCTACAGTGCCCGAGTGCCGCCCCTGCCGACAGTCCAGCCGTGGGCGGGGGTCGACGAACGGATCACGACCGACCCGACCCGGCCGCTGCTGACCTGCTACCTCGACCCCCCGCCGGACCCGCTGGGGACGGCCGGATCGACGGCCACGACGGCCACGACGGCGACCGGGACGACGGCCGAGGCCGACCGCATCGACCTGACCGGCACCAGCTGGGCCACCTGGGTGGCGAAGACCGTCAACCTGCTGCTCGAGCTGGGTGCCGTCGAACCCGGGACCGGGGCCCACGTCCTGCTCCGGCTGCCCCCGCACTGGCAGACCGCGGTGTGGACCGAGGCGGCCCTGCGCCTGGGCGCCCGGGTCACCCTCGCCGGCCCCACCCAGCCCGCGGAGACCGCGGCGGTCGTGGCCTACGACCGGGCCGGGGAGGCGACCGCCTGCGGCACGGACGACGCCGAGGAGCGCTTCTTCCTGCCGCTGCTCCCGATGAACGCCGCCGGCGAGCTGCCCCCGCTGTCCGCCCGACTCGGCGCGTGGAACCACGCCGCGGAGGTCAGCGCCTTCGGTGACCGGTACGACCTGCCCGCGTCGGTCCGGGCGCTGGCCGCCGGCACCGCCCGCCTCACCTCCGGCGGGGTGGGGCCGGCGGGCGGCGCGGGCCGGGCCGTCACCCTCGACGGGGCCGCCCTGGTGGACGCCGCCGACG
>CAXSIB010000339.1:0-4045 GCA_964237095.1 uncultured Actinomycetales bacterium | reverse complement strand
GGGATGGCGGGCATCCGCGCGCTTCCCGTCCCACTGCCCCCACTCCTCGAACAGCCGACCGGGCGCAGCCCCCGGGGGAACCGGGCCGTGTTGACCAGGTCCCAGTCCCCGCGCTGCGCGACCCAGTTCCCGGACCGGTCCGCCGGTCCGAACCAGCCGGCGTCCAGGGTGGCGATCTCCACGCCGATGCCGGCCGCGACGTCGACGTTGGCGAGGAAGGTCGCCTCGTCGATCTCGGCGTCCTCATACGGCCACCAGTGGTTCCACTCGACCGGGAGCGACGTCTGCAGCGCGTTCACGGGAAACCAATGCGCCCGGCCGACCCGGTGCAGCTGCTCCGCGATGGCGTCGCGGTCGCCGTCGGCGGCGCGGACGACCACCACGTGCGGGGTCAACAGCGAGGCTCCGGTCGCGAGCGGGACCTCGAGCCCGTGGGGGTGCAGGCCACCGGTGAGGATGCGTTCCCCGGTGGCGTCGGCCGGCTCCAGGGCCAACCGCCAGTTGCCCGACCAGACGACGGCGGCGACCATGCGGGACCCGTCGGCCAAATCGAGTTCGAACTGGGCGTTGGCGCCGTGCGACGACCGGCCGCTGAGGCTGCCGGTCTCCACGGCCAGCTGCTCCACGGGATGCGTCTCGGGTTCGAACTCCGCCCCCCAGGTGCTCGTCCACCGCGTGGTCCGGACGACCCTGCCCGACACCGCCACCGCAAGGGAGTCCACCCGCTGGAGAAGCAGGGGGCCGGCCGTGGTGTTGGTCAGCTCGGTCCAGTTCTCGGTGACCTCGCTGCCGTCGTGGTCGCGGTGGTGCCAGGACGCCACGAGCTCACCCGCCGGCAGGGCGATCCGGCCTTCGATGACCGTGTCCGACCAGCCTGCCGTGCCTTCACCGTCGGTTCGCGAGGTGTGGGCCGTTGCCACCGTGAGACGCGGGTCCTCCCGGGTGACCTCTGCGTTGTCCACGACGAGTGCCGGGAGTCTCCATCCCGACGGCGCGCCCGGCACGAGCCCGGTCACTTGCCCAGCCCCAGGGTGGTGCCGCTGACGATGTACCGCGCGAACACGACCAGCACGAGGATCGTGGGCAGGGTGTTCACCAGCAGACCGGCCAGCAGCAGCGGTTCGTTGGTGATGTAGTTCCCGACCAGCGCGGTCAGCGCCGGGGTCAGCAGTCGCTTGGACTCTGAAGGGATCAGCAGGAGCGCCAGCAGCAGCTCGTTCCACATGTTGAGGAAGCTGAGCACCGCGAGGGTGACCACCGCGGGCCGTGCGGTCGGCAGGACGATCGAGACGAACGTCCGTCCCATCGACGCACCGTCCATTCGGGCCGCCTCGATCATCTCGTCCGGAACGGCCCGGAAGTTCGCGGTCAGCAGGAATACCCCGAGCGGCAGCGCGGTGGCGGTGTACACGCAGATCAGCGACGCGTAGTTGTCGATGAGGTGCAGCTGGGAGAAGAAGAGGTACAGCGGGATCAGCAGCACCTGGCCGGGGACCAGGAGCATCCCGATGATCAGGGTGAACACGGGACCGCTGAGGGTGAACGGGACCTTCGCGAGGGCGAAACTCGCCAGCGCCGAGATCGCGGTGGAGGCGACCACCGCGGTGATCACGACGAACGCGGAGTTCCCGAGCGCCCCGAAGAGGCCGACGTTCTCCCGCAGGAGGGTGAAGTTGCCCAGGTGGAGCCCGATGGGCAGGGAGTACTGGCTGCGCAGGTACTGCGCGTTCGTCTTCAGGGAGTTGACCACCATGTACCAGAACGGGTAAAGGGTCGTGGCGGCCACGGCGGCGAGGACGATCAGCACGCCGACGCGCCCGGCGCGGCGGCGCCCGACCGTGGACGGGGGCGCCGCCCGGTCGGCATCGGTCGGTCCGAGGTCGGGGGGGACCACGGTGTGGATGGTCATTTCTCGCTCCTACCGAGTAACCGGAACTGCGCGACGGTCAGCGCCATGATGATCGCGAACAGGATGAACGCGAGCGCGGAGGCGTTGCCGAGGTCGAAGCTCGCGAAGCCCTTGAGGTAGATGAGGTAGTCCAGGGTGGTGGTCGAGTAGCCCGGGCCGCCGGAGGTGAGCACGTAGATGAACCCGAACAGCGAGGTGAAGGTGTAGGCGACGTTGATGACGCTGACGAACCGCAGCACCGGCGCGACGAGGGGCAGCGTGATCCGGCCGAGCCGGGACCACCAGCCGGCCCCGTCGATGCGGGCGGCCTCGTACACCTGCGGGTCGATGGCCGACATGCCCGCGAGGAGGACGACGGCGCCGTACCCGAAGGAGGTCCACACCAGGGCGATGATCACGACGACGATCGCCGTTGCCGGTGAGCCCAGCCAGTACACCGGGGCGATGCCGACCACGCCGAGCAGGCTGTTGACCGGCCCGTCGCTGGCGAAGAACACCCGGAACAGGATCCCGACCACCACGGCGGAGATGACCGACGGCAAGAAGAACACCACGCGGAAGAACTTCCAGCCCCACACCTTCTCGTAGATCAGGACCGCGGTGACCAGTGAGGTCAGGAGGATCAGCGGGACGGCACCGAGGAAGATCAGGTTGTTCAGTGCGACCCGCCAGAACGTCGGGTCGTGGAGGAGGCCGCTGTAGTTGCGGAGCCCGACGTAGGACTTCGTGGTTCCGTCGTCCTTGAAGAAGCTCAGGTAGAAGGCATACCCGATCGAATACAGCATGAACACGCCGAGCACCGCCAGGGCCGGGAGGACCGCCAGCATCCCGAAGCGGCGGTCGGCTCGCCGCCACGTGCGCCGGGGGTGCGGTGCCCGCGGCATGACCCCGTCATCCGGGTTCGTGCGCCCGCGGACCGAGCGTCGGATCCCGAGTCCGGTCGAGCCGCTCACCCGGTCACCGCCCGGCTCCGTCCATGGTCGCCGGCATGACGCGGCTCAGCTCCCGCTCTTGTAGGTGGCCTCGATCGCGGCGGCCGCGGACTCCGGGCTGGTCTTCCCGGCGAACACTGCGGCGTTCATCCGGTAGAAGGTGGAGCAGACGTCGGTGGCCATGATGTTGTCGAACGGGTAGATCGTCTTCGACGTCTTCAGCCAGGTCGCCTGGTCCTTCAACAACGGGTTGGTGATCAGCGCGGTGTCCGCAGCGCTGTTGTTCGATGCCTCGGTCTGGGTGACCTGGACGTACAGGTTCTGAGTGTCGGTGTCGAGCATGAACTTCAGGAACCGGACCGCCGCCTCGCGCTTGCCCGAGTAGGCGGTGATCGCGAGGGCCTCGTTCGGACCACCCGCGACCGCGCCCGCGAACGGAGCCCCGGCCAGGGTGGGGATCTTGAAGTTGCCGACGTTGCTGGCACCGACGACCGCGCCCACCGTGGCATTCAGCCAGCCGCCCCCGATGATCATGGCGCCCTTGGACTGGGCGAACAGCGACGTCGCCTCGGCGTTCTTGCGAGAGGTGGCGTCACGGTTGGTCAGTCCCTGGGAGTAGAGCTTGGCGTACGCCTCGTAGCCCTTGATCATCGCTGGGTCGGTGATCGGGACCTTCCCCGACCGCATCCCGAGGAAGCCGTCGGTCCCGATGGTTCCACCCGCGAGGGTGGCCATGACCCAGGCGCCGGTGTACCCCTCCTGCTCTCCGATCACGAAGGGCGTCACACCGCCGGCCTTGACCTTCGCGGCGAAGGCGAGCAGGTCCTCCCAGCTCGTCGGCGGGGTGAAGGAGGTGATGCCTGCCTGGGCCAGCAACTTCTTGTTGTAGAAGACCTCGAAGTAGGACCCGGCGCCGAAGGGGACAGCGCGGATGGAGCCCTTCGGGTCGAAGTCCTCACGGCAGGCGTACCAGCCGCTGATCTTCGACTGGTAGCTGGCCGGGAAGTACTGGTCCAGCGGGGCCAGCGACGACTGGAAGGTCGTCACGTCACTGCCCGCGTAGATGCTGACGATGTCTGGGCCGTTCTTGGCGATGTTCGCCGCGTGCAGCTGGTTGTGCCAGGTCTCGATGTCACTGGACTGCGTGGAGCGGTTGATCGTGATGTCGGGGTTGGCGGCCTGGAACTTCGCGATCGCCTGGGAG
>CAXSIB010000338.1:0-4067 GCA_964237095.1 uncultured Actinomycetales bacterium | reverse complement strand
CGCGACATCGCCGACTGGGACAAGACGACCCGCCTCGCGTTCGAGCGGGAGATGCTCGGGCTCTACGTCTCCGACCACCCCCTCGCCGGGGTCGAGCACCTCCTGGCCCGCAAGGCCGACATCTCCCTCGGCGCCCTGCGGGCCGAGGCGGAGGCGACGATCGCCCCGGCCGCCGTGCCCGACGACCTCGCCGGGGACACCGACGCCGCCGTCGACGGCGAGTCCGTGGTGGTCGCGCCGGTGAAGGCGCCGACCAGCCGCCGCGACGGCTCGATGGTCACCGTCGGCGGGCTGCTCACGTCCCTGGCCCGCAAGCTGTCCCGCAAGGGCGACCCGTACGCGGTCGCGACCCTGGAGGACCTCGACGGCTCGATCGAGGTCGTCTTCTGGCCCAGCACCTACGCCCTCGTGGCCGACAAGCTCGCCGAGGACCGGCCGCTGCTGGTCACCGGGCGCCTCGAGCTCCGCGACGAGGCGTTCCTGCTCAAGGCCGTCGACGTGAGCGTGCCGGACCTCCTCGAGGTCGACTCCGCCCCGGTGAAGCTGGCGCTGGCCGAGCGGCGCTGCACCCCGATGGTCGTCGACCGGCTCAAGGAGATCCTCGTCACGCACCCGGGCCCGGCCCCGGTGCACCTGCACCTCGCGTCCGCCGAGCAGACGCTGGTGATGCGCCTCGGCGACCCGTTCCGGGTGGCGCCGTCCACCGCGCTCTTCGGGGACCTGAAGGCCCTGCTGGGGTCCGGCTGCCTCGGATGACGGCCGCCGACCCGGCCGGGGAGCCCGAGGAGTCGGGGGAGGCCGGGGAGGCCCGGGAAACCGGTCCGACCCGGCGGTCGCGACGCCCGGCGGCCCGGGCGTGGTCCGTGGCCGTCCGGTGGTTGCTGCCGGCGGCGGGCGCCGCGCTCGTCCTGGGCGTGGTGGCCGGTGCGGTGTGGGCGGCGGTCGTCCCGCAGGTCACCCTGCAGCGGGTCTCCGGCGGTCTGGAGCTCGACGAGACGTCGGGGGCCGCGCTCTACGCGTTCGACGGCTGGTACGCGGTCGTCGCGGCCGTCGGCGGCCTGGTCACCGGGGTGCTGGCGCTGCCCGTGGTGCGGCGGCGGGGCTGGCCCACGGTCGTCGCGGCCGGGCTCGTCGCGACCGTCGCCGGCCTGGTGCAGTGGGGGTTGGGGACCCACCTCGACCGCGGGGCGCACACCGGGGTCACGCCCGGCACCGGCGGGCGGTCGGCGGTCGCGCTGAGCCTGTCCGGGCACGCCGCGCTCGCCCTGTGGCCCCTCGCCGCCGCCCTGGTCCTCGCGGTGGCGAGCCTCGCCGCGCCCCGGCGGTTCGACCGGCTGGGGCCGCCTGACATCCTGGCCCCGGCCGGCGACGCCGCCGGCCGGCCTCCCGGCTGAGCGCTCCGGGAGGGCGGGGGCCGCACGACGGACGTGGACAGCGCGAGCAGGGGAGCACCTGGTGTCACAGGGGATCGTGGACGGATCGGCGGGCGGGTCGGCGGCCGCGGCGGCGGGACCGCTCGGCATCGACCACCACTGGGACGCCTTCCCGGCGTCGATGATGGTGTTCGACCTCGACGACACCCTGGCGCCGTCGAAGTCCCCGCTGCCCGCGCCGATGGCCGCGCTCCTGCCGCGCCTGCTGGCCCGCGCGCAGGTCTGCGTGATCTCCGGCGGCCGGTTCGAGCAGTTCCGCAGCCAGGTCCTGGACCGCCTCGACCTGACCCCGGAGCTGGCCGTGCGCCTGCACCTCATGCCCACCTGCGGGACGCAGTACTACCGCTGGGAGGACGACACCTGGACGCAGGTCTACGCCGAGACCCTCCCGGAGGCCGAGCGGGCCCTGATCGGGCGGGTGCTCACCGAGGGGTCGGCGGTCCTCGGGCTCGGCTCGGACCGGCTGTGGGGCCCGGTCCTGGAGGACCGCGGCAGCCAGGTCACGTTCTCCGCGCTCGGGCAGGCGGCGCCGGTGGAGGCCAAGACCGCGTGGGACCCCGACGGGTCCAAGCGCGCGGCGCTGCAGGCGTACGCCGCGGAACGCCTGCCCGACCTGGAGGTCCGCAGCGGGGGCTCGACGTCGATCGACGTGACCCGCCGCGGGATCGACAAGGCCTACGGGGTCCGCAAGCTCATGGAGCACACCGGCACGCAGGAGTCCGACCTGCTGTTCGTCGGGGACCGCCTCGACCCGGGCGGCAACGACCACCCGGTGCTGGCGATGGGCGTCCGGTCGGTCGCCGTCACCGGCTGGGAGCAGACCGCCACGCTGCTGGAATCCCTGCTCGCGCTGCCCGACTGACGTCCACCGGGACACCCGGACGGGACCTCCCGGACCGCACCGCCCGGCCGGCGCCCCTCAGTTGGAGCTCCAGCCCTCCGGGGAGATGTCGGTCGCCGGCAGCGACGGGACGACGGCGATCGCGGTCAGCTCGCGGCGGATGAGCAGTGCGGCGAGGCGGAGGCGGGCGGCCGCGTCGGGCGCCTCCAGGAAGCGCTGGCGGTCCCCGGACGGCACCACGACCGCGGCGGCGACCAGGTAGGAGAGCAGCAGCGGGTCGGTGGGGAGCTCGCCGGACACGACGGGCTCGCCGCGCAGCTCGACGAGGGTCGCCTGGTAGCGGGCGAACAGCTGCGCCGCGACCACCGCGCCCTCCGCGGCGTCGTCGCCGGCCCGCTCCTCGAGCAGGGTCACGTCGGCCTGCAGGTAGGCGTCGGTGTCCGCGGCCGCCGGCCGGTGGAGCACGTCGAGGGTGAACCGCGACGAGCCGACCGTGACGAGGTCGAACCGGCCGTCCTCGTGGCGGCTGACCTGGCGGACCTGGGCGACGCAGCCGACGGTGTGCAGCGCGCGCGCCCCGTCGTTCCCGACCTCGCGGCCCTCCCGCAGGGCGACCACCCCGAACCGGCGGGCGGTGCCCTCGGGCAGCGCGAGCAGGTCGTCGACGAGGCGGCGGTAGCGCGGCTCGAACACGTGCAGCGGCAGCATCAGCCCCGGGAAGAGCACGGTCCCGAGCGGGAAGAGGGGCAGCCGCTCGGTCACGGGGCGAGCCTAGGGACTGGCGCCCCACCGGCGTGGCCCGGTCGGACCGGTCGCCCGGGCCGCTCGACCGGGAGGTCGGCCCGGGACCGGGCCGGCCGCAGCCCGACGGCGGCGAGCCAGACGCTGGTCGCCACGACCTCCACCCGCTGGACCGTCCCCACGCGGGTCCGGTCCCCGACCGCAGCGAGGACCACCTCCAGCCCCGCCGGGACGGCGATCGCCGCGGCCACCAGCCCCGCCGTCCGGACCCCGGCCCGCGACCCGGCCCGCGACCCGGCCCGCCGCCCCGGGCGCCCGAGGAAGGGGACGGACCCGACGGACCCGACGGACCCGACGGACCCGACGATGGCGCCGAGGGTGGCGAGCGCGCTCACCCCGTCGTGCACCGCGTCCCGGGCCGGCGACCGCGGTCCCCCGGATCCCGGGGCCCGGCTGAGCGGGACCAGGGCGGACACCGCCGTCCCGACCCCGAAGGCCGCCAGCCTCCCGGCGACCAGCCGGCCGTCGCGCCGGGCGTGGGCGTGGGCGTGGGCCGCGGGTCGGACCGGCGGAGCGGCGGCACCGTCGGCGGGCCCGCGGGACCGGTGGGCGGCCAGCGTGCCCGCGCCGAGCCCGAGGGCGAGGACCCCGGCCCCGAGGTCCCCGGCCTGGAACACCCGGGCCCACGGCTGGCCCGGCGCCGACAGCGCCGAGATCTCGGTCCTCGACGGGTCCAGGCGGCTCCCGGCCGGCGCCCGCAGCACGAACCCGAGGTCGGCGGCGGCGGCCAGCACCCCGACCGCGGTCCAGCCCGCCGGACCGGTCGGCCGCGGGCCGGTCACGCGGGGTCCCGACACGCCTCGATCCTGGAGGGCCGCGCCCGGCCGCGCCCGGCCGCGCCCGTCCGCACCGTCCGGGACACACGGCGGTGCGGCGGCTGTGGACGGGCTGCGAGCCGGTGGGGCCGCCAGGTCCTACCCTCGGCCGGTGGGCAGGGGCGGCGGGTCGGGCACCGCGGCGGGTCTGACCGATCCGCCGCCGCCGAGGCCGAC
>CAXSIB010000337.1:0-4091 GCA_964237095.1 uncultured Actinomycetales bacterium | reverse complement strand
GTGTAGACCATCGACAGGTCGTCGCGGTTGCGGATCGGGACGCGGCTGTTCATCTCGATCTTCCCGCCCAGGTGCAGCAGGAAGGTCCGGTCGGACACCTTCCCGAGGCGGACCCCCTCGACCGCGGCCAGCGCCGCCACGATCCGGTCGGCCTGCCCGGTGTCGGCGGCGGCGCAGGTCAGGTCGACCTGCAGGTGCTCCCCGGCCGACGCCGAGACGTCGAGCGCGGTCACGACGCCGCCGACCTCCTCGACCGCACCGGCCAGGAGGCTGACCGCGCGGCCGCCGGCCGGGACGTCGAGGCGCACGACGATGGAGTAGGAGGCGTTCGGGGCCGTGGACATCGGGTCTCCGGGGGTCGGGTCGGTGCTGGCCCGGCATCCTGTCACGGGGGGCCGATCGCACCCCCCGGCAGCTCGCCCGGGACCTAGGCTCAGGACAGCGGGTGGCAGCGGAGCCGCCCCGGGTCGAGAGGAGACCCCGTGACGACGTACGCCCGTCCCGGTACCGACGCAGCGCTGACCACCTACAAGTCCCGCTACGACAACTGGATCGGCGGGCAGTGGGTCGCCCCCGTCGGCGGCCGCTACTTCGACAACCCGACGCCGGTCACGGGCGAGGGCTTCTGCGAGATCGCCCGCTCCGGCGCGGAGGACATCGAGCTCGCCCTCGACGCCGCCGAGAAGGCCGCGCCGGCCTGGGGCAAGACCAGCCCCGCCTTCCGCGCGATCATCCTCAACAAGATCGCCGACCGGATGGAGGCGCACCTCCCCGAGCTGGCGGTCGCCGAGACCTGGGACAACGGCAAGCCGGTCCGGGAGACCCTCAACGCCGACCTCCCGCTGGCGATCGACCACTTCCGCTACTTCGCCGGCGCCATCCGCGCGCAGGAGGGGTCGCTGTCGGAGATCGACCACGACACCGTCGCCTACCACTTCCACGAGCCCCTCGGCGTGGTCGGGCAGATCATCCCCTGGAACTTCCCGATCCTCATGGCCACGTGGAAGCTGGCCCCGGCGCTGGCCGCGGGCAACACCGTCGTGCTCAAGCCCGCGGAGCAGACCCCGGCCTCGATCCTCAAGCTGATCGAGCTGATCGGGGACCTGCTGCCCGACGGCGTCCTCAACATCGTCAACGGCTTCGGGTTCGAGGCGGGCAAGCCGCTCGCGTCGAGCAACCGCATCCGCAAGATCGCGTTCACCGGCGAGACCACCACCGGCCGGCTGATCATGCAGTACGCCAGCCAGAACCTCATCCCGGTGAGCCTCGAGCTCGGCGGCAAGAGCCCGAACGTCTTCTTCGCCGACGTCCTCGCCGCCGACGACGACTACCGCGACAAGGCCCTCGAGGGCTTCACGATGTTCGCGCTCAACCAGGGCGAGGTCTGCACCTGCCCGTCGCGTGCGCTGATCGAGAAGTCCATCTACGACGACTTCCTGTCCCTCGCGTCGATCCGCACGAAGGCCGTCCGCCAGGGCGACCCGCTGGACGACACGACGATGATCGGCGCCCAGGCGTCCAACGACCAGCTCGAGAAGATCCTGTCCTACATGGAGATCGGCCGTTCCGAGGGCGCGCGGGTCGTCACCGGCGGCGAGCGGGCCATGCTCGGCGGGGACCTCAACGGCGGCTACTACATGCAGCCGACGATCTTCGAGGGCACGAACGACATGCGGGTCTTCCAGGAGGAGATCTTCGGCCCGGTCGTGTCGGTGACGTCCTTCGACGGCTACGACGACGCCATCAGGATCGCCAACGACACCCTGTACGGACTGGGTGCCGGGGTGTGGAGCCGCGACGGCGGGGTCGCCTACCGCGCGGGCCGCGACATCCAGGCCGGGCGGGTGTGGACGAACACCTACCACCAGTACCCCGCCCACGCGGCGTTCGGCGGCTACAAGCAGTCCGGCATCGGCCGCGAGAACCACAAGATGATGCTGGACGCCTACCAGAACACGAAGAACCTCCTCGTGTCCTACGCCCTCAAGGCCCAGGGCTTCTTCTGATGGGCCCGTCCTGATGGGTCCCGCGACCCGGGCGGCCGCCGCCCCCGTCGCGGTCCCCGCGGCCGGCCCGTCCCGGGTGACCGAGCCCCGCACCGGGGCGGTGCTCTCCGCGGAGGGCACCGCCCCGGTCCCGGCCGCCGGGCTCCCGCCGCTGCGGGCGCTGGTGACCCTGTCCGCCGCGGACCTCCTGCGGCGGCTGCGCGACGTGCACGGCGCGCTGATGCTCCACCAGTCCGGTGGCTGCTGCGACGGCTCGTCGCCGATGCTCTACCCGGCCGGGGAGTTCATGGTGGGCGACCGCGACGTGCTCCTCGGGGTCCTGCTGGGGGCGGAGGACGGCGCCGGACGGGGCGTCCCGCTGTGGATCTCCGGCTCCCAGTTCACCGCCTGGCGACACACCCAGCTGATCCTCGACGTCGTCCCCGGGCGGGGTGGGGGCTTCAGCCTCGAGGCGCCCGAGGGGGTCCGGCTGCTGACCCGCGGCCGCGCGTTCGACGCGGCCGAGCAGCTCGCGCTGTCCGGTCCCCCGCTGACCGGCGCCGAGGTCGAGCGGGACGGGCTGCCCGCCTCGACGCGGCCGACGCTGATCGACCCGCTGACCGACCCGCGGGCTGCCGCGGTCTGTCCGGTCCCGGCGGCCCGGCTCAGCTGAGCCGGCCGACCCCGGGGGCTCGGAGCGCCCGGAGCCCGCTCGACCAGGTCACCGGCACCCCGTGCGGCGGCGCCGTCCCGACGACGTCGCCGAACGGGTCGCCGGTGGGGTGTCCCGGGAGCCCGGACCGCGGCGGCCACCAGCGTTCGGTGACCACGAACGGATCGGTGGCCCGGCCGGGCACGAGCGCCGTCGGATCGACCGGGCCGACCGGTGACCGCCGGGGTTCGAGGGCGGCGTGCAGGAGCGGTGTACCCGCGTGGGCGCCCGCGCCGATCGACTCGAGGCGGTCCAGGCACCGCTGCTGCTCGGCTGCGTCCATGTACTGCCACATGACCGAGTGCCAGACGACGGTCACCGTGCCCGGCCGGACCTCGAGCTCCGCCAGCAGGTCCCCCGCCCCGACCCGGCGGACGACCGCACCCGATCCGGCCGCCCGGGCCGTCGCCGCGACCGCGAACGCGGCCCGGAGCCGTTCCAGGCGCGCCCGCTGGTCGGGCCACACGTAGGACGTCAGGAGCAGGCGGCCCCCGGTGGTGGACACGTCGACGGGGTCCACGTCGCAGCCGAGCCGCTCCACCACGACCGGCAGCACCACCCGCGCGACCGGGGTGTCCCGCCCGGTCGGGCTGTCCTGCCCGGCGGAGGTGCTCACGTCCGGCGGGAGGTCGGTCCAGCCCGGGTCCAGCTGCAGCGGAGAGTCGGGATCGCCCGCGACGATCCCCGGGCCGTGGACCGCGAAGGCGTCGGCGTACAGGTTGAGCCCGCCGCTCGTGCCGATCTCGACGAGGCGGACGGGCAGGTCGGTCCGGGCCCGGACCCGGGCGAGGACCCCCACCAGTGCGGCGGCCCGGCCGGTCTCGTTGGTCTGCGGCGGCCGCGCCAGCCCGGCCCGGACGGCGTCGCCGGAGCCGGCCAGCAGGTCGCTGACCGCGGCCCAGGCGGCGTCGAGCTGGGCGGGGTCGTCGGGGTCGCACCGGCCTCCGACGGAGGGGTAGAAGACGGCGACGCCGGGAGCGCAGCGTTCCAGGACCAGGCGGTGCACCGTCCCGAACAGCCGGAGGGTGAGCGCGGCCCCCGCGGGTGCGGTCTCGGCGAGGTCGCCGAGGACGTCGGCCACCGGACCGCCGGCCGCGAGGTCGTCCGCCGCGCGCGCCACGAGTCCCGCGTACAGCGGGGACCCGAGGTCCGCACACGCCCGGGCCTGGCGGCGCATCCGGCGGACCCCGGAGCTCTCGGCGGCGGGTTCAGGAGCTGAGGGCACGGAGGACCACGTAGATCACGACCGCCACCACGACGAGCAGCGGGAACGGGCTGCGCCGACCCCGGCCGGGCGCGCGGTCCGTCGACCGGGCCGGCGTCCCACCCGCGAAGCGGGCGACCTGCGCGGGCCGCGGCGGGGTTCCGCGCGACGCCGTCGTGCCCCCCGCGGC
>CAXSIB010000336.1:0-4101 GCA_964237095.1 uncultured Actinomycetales bacterium | reverse complement strand
GTCGCCACCGCGACCGCCGACGTCGTGGTGCCGGTCCTCGACGGCGCGCTGGGCGAGCTCGGCGCGCTGCTCCGCACGCAGGCCGTGGTGCTGGCCGGCCGACACCGGGTGGTCGAGGTCGACGTCGACGGCCTCGACGAGGCACTGGACCGCAGCCCGGTCCCGCTGGTCTCGATGGGCCGGGCGCGGGCGGCGGACCCGGCGCACTCCCTGGCCGCCGCGGCGGCCGGCCGGCACGCGGCGCGGCTGCTGGCCGCCTGAGCCGCCGCCGCCCCGGGCTCAGGGACTCAGCCACTCACACGCTCAGAGGCTGGCGATGTCGTCCAGGACGTCCAGGCACCACACGGTCGTGTCGTTCTTCTTGATCGGGCCGTTGCCCTTCGCGCCGTAACCCAGTGCGGGCGGGATCACGACGAGCAGCCGGCTGCCGACGGTGGCGCCGATGAGCGCGGTCTTCAGGCCGGCGAGCAGCCCGTTGCCCGCGGCGGTCGTCTCGGCGTTCAGCACGGGGACCGTCGCGGCGGTCCCGGAGGTCCAGGACGACCCGATCGCGGTGCCGTTGCGGGCGTCGGTGGTCCAGAGGTCGACGATGTACTGGAAGACGACCGGTCCGGTCGCGGTCAGCTTCGGGCCAGTGCCGACCACGAGGGGCTGGACCACCAGCGCGGCCGGCGGGGACCCGGTGGGCTTCGCGATCGCGGTCGGGATCTGGGCCTTGACGGTCACGGCGGGCAGCCCGGCCTTCGGCGCGACCGCCGCACCCTCCGCGTGGGTCAGCTTGGCCTTGGCGGCGTGGATGTCGACGACGAAGAGCAGCGTCGCATTGGCCGGGATCCCCGCATCGGGCTGTCCGGTCTTGCCGTACGCGTCGGTCGGGTCGATCGCGATGAGGACCCGCGAGCCCACGGGGAAGCCGACGACGCTCTTGACGAACCCGGGGATGACGTCGGCGATGGTCGCCGTGAAGGTGAAGGTCTTCTTCCCCGTGTAGCTGGACTGGAAGATCTTGCCGGTGTTCCCGACGTAGCCCGTGTAGTCGATCGTCACCTCCTGCCCGGCCAGGACCTTGGCCCCGGTGCCGGTGATCAGCGCCCTGGTGACCGTGGTCGTGGCGACCAGCGGCGACGGGTAGGTCAGCACCGGCTGCTTGTCCGCCGCGCCCACGACCTTCACCGCCGCCAAGTCCGCGGCCTTCGACACGGTCACCTTCGGCTTCACCGACGCGGTGGGCGTGGCCGACGCGCTGGCGGTGGCGGTGCTGCTGGCGGTGGCGGTGGCGGTCGTGGTCGCGGTGGCCGAGGAGGTGCTGGGCGCCGAGGCCGAGGCCGAGGCCGAGGACTTCGACCCGGAACCGCCGCACGCGGCCAGGACGGACGTGGCGCCGGCGGCGACGACGGTGGACAGGACGGCCCGGCGGGAGGCGGTCGGGATTCCGGAGCTGGCACGCATGAGGCCCGACCCTAGACGGCGGACGTGATCGCGGCCGGTGAGCCGACACCGGCGGGCGGCCGTCATGGGCGGTGGCGAGGGCGCCGATCCGGTGCCGGCGCCACCGGCCCGCGGGGCTCACATGCTCGCGATCAACCGGTCCACGCGGTCGTCGACGCTCTTGAACGGGTCCTTGCACAGCACCGTCCGCTGCGCCTGGTCGTTGAGCTTGAGGTGGACCCAGTCGACGGTGAAGTCCCGCCGCTTCTCCTGTGCGCGCTTGATGAACTCCCCGCGGAGCCTCGCCCGGGTGGTCTGCGGCGGCACGTCCTTGGCGATCTCGATGTCGGCGTCGTTGCTGATCCGCTTGACCAGCCCGCGGCGCTCGAGCAGGTAGTACAGCCCGCGCTGGCGGTGGATGTCGTGGTAGGCGAGGTCGAGCTGCGCGACGCGGGGGTGGGTCATCGGCAGGTCGTGCTTGGCCCGGTACTTCTCGATCAGGTCGAGCTTGATCATCCAGTCGATCTCGCCGGCGACGATCGAGTGGTCCTCGGTCTCCACCGCGCGCAGCGTGCGGCCCCACAGGTCGAGGATCCGCGGGGTCTCCGGCGTGGCCGGCCCGTAGCGGGCGACGAAGTCGACGGCCTTGGAGTAGTACTCCTGCTGGATGTCCAGCGCGCTGGCCTCACGGCCGTTCGCGAGGCGCACCGGGCGGCGGCCGGTCATGTCGTGGCTGATCTCGCGGATCGCGCGGATCGGGTTCTCCAGCGACAGGTCGCGCAGGGAGACCCCCGCCTCCAGCATCCGCAGGACGAGGTCGGTCGAGCCGACCTTCAGCAGGGCCGTGGGTTCGGCCATCGTCGAGTCGCCCACGATGACGTGCAGGCGGCGGAACCGCTCGGCGTCGGCGTGCGGTTCGTCGCGGGTGTTGATGATCGGCCGGCTGCGGGTGGTCGCGGAGGAGACGCCCTCCCAGATGTGCTCCGCGCGCTGGCTCACCGAGTACACGGCGCCCCGCGGGGTCTGCAGGACCTTCCCGGCGCCGCAGATCAGCTGTCGGGTCACGAAGAACGGGATGAGGACGTCGGACATCTTCGAGAACTCTCCGTCGCGGGTGACGAGGTAGTTCTCGTGGCAGCCGTAGGAGTTGCCGGCGGAGTCGGTGTTGTTCTTGAACAGGTAGACGTCCCCGGCGATGCCCTCCTCCCGGAGGCGCCGCTCGGCGTCGACCAGCAGGCCCTCGAGGATGCGCTCCCCGGCCTTGTCGTGGGTGATCAGGTCGGTGATCGAGTCGCACTCCGGCGTCGCGTACTCCGGGTGCGAGCCGACGTCGAGGTAGAGCCGGGCCCCGTTGCGGAGGAAGACGTTGGACGACCGGCCCCACGAGACGACGCGGCGGAACAGGTACCGCGCGACCTCGTCGGGGCTGAGCCGCCGCTGGCCACGGAAGGTGCAGGTGACCCCGTACTCGTTCTCGAGCCCGAAGATCCGCCGGTCCATGGCTGCACCCTAGGCGGGCCGCCACGGTCGGCCCGGGACGCCGGCGGACCCGCCGGCGGTCAACAGGACACCGGGACGCTGGTCACCCAGCGTGATCATCACTCATCCTGGGGTCATGTTGGGACGACGCAAGAGTGAACCGCCCGTGGCGCCGACGATCGAGCCGCTCAACGCGGGTGAGGTGGCGTGGCGCGCACAGCAGCTGGAGACCGCCCGGCGGCTGGCGGAGATCCTGACGGGCGAGAGCGAGCCGCTGCCCTCCCTCGAGCGGCTCGACGCGGTGATCGCGAGCTGGCGCGCGCAGGCCGGCAGCTCCTCACGCGACGTGAACCTCCTCGTCAACGCCGTCGGGATCGCGTTCGGGGAGCACGTGGCGCGGGACACCGGACTGGAGTGGGTGATCGCGACCGACCAGTGGGGCGCCGACATGGCGCTGCACGGGCAGCCCGGGGACGTCCTCCTCCACCCGAAGAGCGCCGTCGCGAAGCGGATCACCGCCGGCGAGTGCGGCTTCACGACGCCACTCCACCGAGCCCTCGTCGCGGAGGTCCGCCAGATCCGCGCCTGAGCCCCGGCCCGAACCCGAGTTCGAACGCCCTCGGGCTCAGGCGATGGTCGCGCTGGCGCTGCCGGTCGTGGTGTCGCTGCCCGCGGGCAGGTCGCTGTCCAGCGGCGGCATGCCGTCCGGGTCCAGCGGAGCGTCCGAATCGCCGGCGTCACCGTGGTCGCCCGGGCCGGGCGGCGGGGACAGCAGCGCGGTCAGCGCGGTGCCGGTGATCCGGCGGAACTTGCGCTGCTGGGTCCGCTCCCGGTCCAGCAGGGCGACCTCGAGGGCCTCCGCGGGCAGCGTCCGCCCGGTGTCGCCGTCCGGGGCTCCGCCCCGGGCCAGCGCGCCGACCGCGGCCTGCAGCGTGGCCGCGAGGTCCGACCCGGCGACGTACCGCTCCCCCATCACCGTCGCGACCGCCTCGGCCGCGCCGCCCATGACCGCCCAGCCGCGCTCGTCGGCCACGGACCCGTCGTAGGTGAGCCGGTACACCTGGTCCCCGGCACTGTCCTGGCCGAGCTCGGCGACGACCACCTCGACCTCGTACGGCTTCTCCCCGCCGGAGAAGATCGCGCCGAGGGTCTGGGCGTAGGCGTTGGCCAGCGGCCGGCCGGTGACGTCGCGGC
>CAXSIB010000335.1:0-4104 GCA_964237095.1 uncultured Actinomycetales bacterium | reverse complement strand
GGCGAGGCGGGGCGGGGTCAGCGCGGCGACCCCGTCCGGGCCGGGCGCGGGCGGTTCCGTCCGCACGCCGGGCTCCGTCATCCCGGAAGGCTAGCTGGCGGTCCGGTCGACCCCGCTGGGCTCGGCGGCCGCGGTGGGCTCGCCGGCCCCGGACAGCCGGGGCACCGCGAACAGGTCGACCCCGTCGGTGTCGGTGACCCGGGCCCGCACGAGGTCCCCGATCCGCGGGACCGGGTCCCCGGCCCCCAGCAGCAGCGTGGTGGTCCCGTCGACCTCGGGTCCCTGGTGGTCCGCACGGCCGACCGGGCCGGCCGGGTCGGACAGGTCCTCGACGAGCACGGTGACCAGCTCACCGACCCGCTCCTCGGCGCGCTGTGCGACGAGCTCGTCGACGAGGGCACTGACCCTCGAGACCCGGGCGTCGACCTCGTGCTGCGGCAGGTGGTCGGGCAGGCGCGCGCCCTCGGTGCCGTCCTCGTCGGAATAGCCGAAGACCCCGACCACGTCGAGGCGGGCCGCGGTGAGGAAGTCGGTGAGCGCCTCGAGGTCGTCCTCGGTCTCGCCGGGGAACCCGACGATGACGTTGCTGCGGACGCCGGCGGTCGGGCTCTGGCGGCGGATGCCGGCGAGGAGGTCGAGGAACGCCGGGCCGTCGCCGAAGCGCCGCATCCGCCGCAGCAGCGGGCCCGACGCGTGCTGGAAGGAGAGGTCGAAGTAGGGGACGACGCCGGGGGTGTCGACGATGGCCTCGGCGAGACCGGGGCGCATCTCCGCGGGCTGCAGGTAGGACACCCGGACCCGCTCGATGCCCTCGACCGCGGCGATCCGGGGCAGCAGCGCCTCCAGCGCGCGGAGGTCGGCGAGGTCCTTGCCGTAGGAGGTGGTGTTCTCGCTCACCAGGAAGACCTCGCGGACCCCGTCGGCGGCGAGCCACTCGACCTCGGCCAGCACGTCGGCGGCCGGGCGGGACACGAACGAGCCGCGGAACGCAGGGATCGCGCAGAACGCGCACCTGCGGTCGCAGCCCGAGGCGAGCTTCACCGAGGCGAGCGGGCCGCCGGTGAGCCGGCGGCGGACCGGGCGCGGGCCCGACGCAGGCGCGCCGGGCAGCACCTCGAGGGGAAGCGGCGCGCCGACGGGGCCGAGGCCGCCGTCGACGGTCGCGGGGCGGGTGTCGGCCGCGGTCTGGCCCATGCCGGGCACGACGACGCCGCCGACCGCCGCGGGCCGCTGCACCGGGGACACCGGCAGCAGCGTGCGCCGGTCGCGGGGCACATGGGCCTCGTGGTGGTGCCCGCCGAGGATCGACCGGAGGCGGTCGGCGATGTCGGGGTAGTCGTCGAAGCCGAGCACCGCGCGCGCCTCGGGCAGGGCCTCGGCGAGCTCGCGGCCGTAGCGCTCGGCCATGCAGCCGACCGCGATGACCGCGGGACCGGCCGCGGGGTCGTCGCCGGCCGCGGCGAGCAGGGTGTCGACGGAGTCCTTCTTGGCCGACGCCACGAACGCGCACGTGTTGACCAGGACCGCGTCGGGCGCCTCGTCCTCGGCGACCAGGGCGAAGCCCCCGTCGGCGAGACGGCCGGCCAGCTCCTCGGAGTCCACCTCGTTCCGCGCACACCCGAGGGTGACGACCGAGACGCGCGTCAGCCGGGTGCTGCCCGCCGGGTGGACGGGCGCGGACGCCGGGGCTGACACGGCGGGCGGGCCCGGGGGGGTCTGGAGGTCGACACTCACGTCGGACCAGGCTAGACGGCCGCCGCGACCCCGGCCGGTCTCCGGCGGGCTCGACACCACGGACGGACGCCGGCGGCCGTCTCACCCGCCGTCCGGGATCGACATCCCACGGCCCCGAGGGGGGCTCCCGGGTCACCGGGAGGCCGTCTGGCGTCGATCCGGGACAGCGTCGGCGGGAGGCGCGCTCGCGGCCCCGTTCGGCGGGGTCTCGAGACCGCGTCCGAGGTCAGCCGCCGCTGCGCAGCAGCAGCAGGGTGCCCGGCAGGTCGTCGGGCTTGAGCAGGACGTCGCGGGCCTTCGAGCCCTCACTCGGCCCGACGATCCCGCGGGACTCCATGAGGTCCATCAGCCGCCCGGCCTTCGCGAAGCCGACCCGCAGCTTGCGCTGGAGCATCGACGTGGAGCCGAACTGGGTGCGCACGACCTGCTCGACGGCCTCGCACAGCAGGTCGAGGTCGTCGCCGATGTCGGCGTCGGCCTCCCCGCGGGCCGGCGCCGCCGGGGCGATGACGTCCTCGCGGTAGTCGGTCTGCGCCTGCGCGCGGCAGTGGGCGACGACGGTGCGGATCTCGTCCTCGTTGACCCACGCGCCCTGCAGCCGCATCGGCCGGTTCGCGCCCATCGGCAGGAACAGCCCGTCGCCCTGCCCGACCAGCTTCTCCGCACCTGTCTGGTCGAGGATCACGCGGGAGTCCGTCGCCGAGGAGGTCGCGAACGCCAGCCGGGACGGGACGTTGGCCTTGATCAGCCCGGTGACGACGTCGACGCTGGGCCGCTGCGTGGCGAGCACCAGGTGGATGCCGGCGGCCCGGGCGAGCTGGGTGATCCGGACGACCGCGTCCTCGACGTCGCGCGGGGCGACCATCATCAGGTCGGCCAGCTCGTCCACGACCACGAGCAGGTACGGGTACGGCGCGAGCACCCGCTCGCTGCCGGGCAGCGGCCGCACGGCCCCGCCGCGGACCGCCTTGTTGAAGTCGTCGACGTGGCGGAACCCGAACGCCGCCAGGTCGTTGTAGCGCTGGTCCATCTCCTTCACCACCCACGCGAGGGCGTCGGCCGCCTTCTTCGGGTCGGTGATGATCGGGGTGACCAGGTGCGGGACGCCGGCGTAGTTGGACAGCTCGACCCGCTTGGGGTCCACCAGGATCAGCCGCACCTGCTCCGGCGTCGCCCGCGTCAGGATCGACGTGATCAGTGAGTTGATGCACGAGGACTTGCCCGAGCCGGTGGCCCCGGCGATCAGCAGGTGCGGCATCTTCGCGAGGTTCGCGACGACGAAGCCGCCCTCGACGTCCTTGCCGAGCGCGACCACCATCGGGTGCGTGTCCCGGCGCGCCACCGGGGACCGCAGGACGTCGCCGAGGGAGACGGTCTCCTTGTCGGTGTTGGGGATCTCGATGCCGATCGCGGACTTGCCGGGGATCGGCGACAGGATCCGCACGTCGGCGCTGGCCACCGCGTAGGAGATGTTCTTCGCCAGCGCGGTGACCCGCTCGACCTTGATCCCGGCCCCCAGCTCGACCTCGTAGCGGGTCACGGTCGGGCCGCGGGTGTAGCCGGTCACGGTCGCGTCGATCCCGAACTCCCCCAGGACGCTCTGCAGCCGGGCGACGACGGCGTCACTCGCCGGGGTGCGCGCGTGGTGCGCGCTCCCCTGCGCCAGCACCGTCGGCTGCGGCAGCGCGTAGACCACGGGCCGGGGTCTCGCCGCCCGGGCAGAGGCGCCCGCGCCGGTGGCGGACGCCGTGGGGAGGCTCTCGACCACCGACGGGTCGCCCCCCGACGGGTCGGCGCCGGTCAGGTCCCCGAACGCGTCGTCCTCGTCGGGCTCGTCGTGGCCGGCGTCGTTGTGGTCGAGGTCGTCGGGGTCGTGACCGTCGGGGTCGTCGGGGCCGAGGCCGAGGTGGGCGGTGTCCGCGGGGCGGCCCGCGCCGATCCCGATCGTGCGGTCGTCGGGCCGGGCCGGGTGCCCCGTCGCGGCGGACGCCCCGAACAGCGGCGCCGCCCAGGAGCCCCGCGGGTCGCTCTCGTCCACCGGGCCCCCGGCGCTCCCGGCGCCGCCGACCCCGGACTCGGTGGTCAGCCCGAGCACCTCGTCCAGCGGCGGGTCGTCGGCGGACCCCGACCACCGACCGGTGCCGGCGGGAGCCGTCGACCGGTCGACGGACCCGAGACCCGCGGAACCGCGGCCCGCGACGATCCCCGCGACCAGCTCGGCGTCGCCGGTGTCGGTCTCGTCCCGGATGAGCGGGGTCTGGAACGGCTCGGACCAGTCGGTGCCGTCGCCGTCCGGGTCGTCGAGCTCGTCGACGTGGTGGTGGGCCCGGTGACCCGCCGGGCCGTCGGCGTCGCCGGGATCGCCGGGAT